>NZ_JBEOXS010000039.1:0-68960 GCF_040296705.1 Streptomyces sp. NPDC002055 | reverse complement strand
TGGTTTTTTGGCGGCCCCCCGCGCCCCTTTTTTTATCCGCCCCCCACCCCCCCACCCCGGAGCCCCCACCCCCGAAACCACCACACACCCGCACGCAACAAACCGGCACCCGCAAAATACGAAGCTCAGGAAACCCCGACCGCGCGCCGCACGGCGACAAAGCGTTTCGCCGCCACCACCCCCCGCGCCATAGGATTGGCCCCGAAACCTACACACTCACCCTTGAGGATCGCTGCATGCCTGGCATCACGCGCGAGGAGGTCGCCCACCTCGCCCGGCTGGCGCGTCTGGAGCTGACCGGCGAAGAGCTCGAGCACTTCGCCGGTCAGCTCGACGACATCATCGGCGCGGTCGCCCGCGTCTCCGAGGTCGCCGACCAAGACGTTCCGCCGACCTCTCACCCGCTGCCGCTGACCAACGTCATGCGTCCGGACGCCGTCCGTCCGTCGCTGACCCCCGAGCAGGCGCTCTCCGGCGCCCCGGCCCAGGAGCAGCAGCGTTTCAAGGTGCCGCAGATCCTGGGGGAGGACTGACATGACCGACCTCACCAGGCTCACCGCCGCCGAAACCGCGGCGAAGATCGCCGCGGGCGAGGTGACGGCCGTCGCCGTCACCGAGGCCCACCTCGCCCGGATCGAGGCCGTCGACGAGAAGGTGCACGCCTTCCTGCACGTCGACCGCGAGGGCGCGCTCGCCCAGGCGCGCGCCGTCGACGAGAAGCGGGCCCGGGGCGAGCAGCTCGGCCCGCTCGCCGGTGTCCCGCTCGCGCTGAAGGACATCTTCACCACCGAGGGCATCCCGACGACCGTCGGTTCCAAGATCCTCGAGGGCTGGATCCCGCCCTACGACGCGACGCTCACCCGCCGCCTCAAGGACGCGGACGTCGTCATCCTCGGCAAGACCAACATGGACGAGTTCGCCATGGGGTCCTCCACCGAGAACAGCGCCTACGGCCCGACCGGCAACCCCTGGGACCTCACCCGGATCCCCGGCGGCTCCGGCGGCGGCTCCTCCGCGGCCATCGCGTCGTACGAGGCCCCGCTCGCGATCGGCACCGACACCGGTGGTTCGATCCGCCAGCCCGCCGCCGTCACCGGCACGGTCGGCGTCAAGCCGACCTACGGCGCGGTGTCCCGCTACGGCATGGTGGCCTTCTCCTCGTCCCTGGACCAGGGCGGCCCGTGCGCCCGTACGGTCCTGGACGCGGCCCTCCTCCACGAGGTGATCGCCGGACACGACCCGCTGGACTCCACGTCCATCGACGCCCCCGTGCCGCCGGTCGTCGAGGCCGCGCGCAACGGCGACGTCACGGGCATGCGCATCGGCGTCGTCAAGGAGTTCGCCGGCGAGGGCTACCAGGCCGGCGTCATGCAGCGGTTCAACGAGTCCGTGGAGCTGCTGCGCGAGCTGGGCGCCGAGATCGTCGAGATCTCCTGCCCGTCGTTCGACAAGGCGCTCGCCGCGTACTACCTGATCGCGCCGTCCGAGTGCTCCTCGAACCTCGCCCGGTTCGACGCCATGCGCTACGGCCTGCGGGTCGGCGACGACGGCACCCGGTCCGCCGAGGAGGTCACCGCCCTCACCCGCGCCGCCGGCTTCGGCCCCGAGGTCAAGCGCCGCATCATGCTCGGCACCTACGCGCTCAGCTCCGGCTACTACGACGCGTACTACGGCTCCGCGCAGAAGGTCCGCACCCTCATCACGCAGGACTTCGAGAAGGCCTTCGAGCAGGTCGACGTGCTGGTCTCGCCGACCACGCCGACGACCGCGTTCCCGATCGGGGAGCGGGCCGACGACCCGATGGCGATGTACCTGGCGGACCTGTGCACCATCCCGTCCAACCTGGCCGGCAACTCCGCCATGTCCCTGCCCTGCGGCCTCGCGCCGGAGGACGGGCTCCCGGTGGGTCTGCAGATCATCGCTCCCGCGCTGGCCGATGATCGGCTCTACCGGGTAGGCGCAGCTGTGGAAGCCGCGTTCACTGCCCGCTGGGGGCACCCGTTGCTGGAGGAGGCACCGTCGCTGTGAGTGGAAAGCTCGCCAAGGCCAAGGGTTTCAAGAAGTCGAAGCCCGGCACGTACCTGTCCATCGGCACCACGCTGTTCGGCGCCGTCAGCATCGTCAAGCAGGCCAAGAAGGCCCGCTTCGAGAACGACAAGCTGATGCTGGTCGACGCGGTCGTATCCGCCGCCGCTGTCGCCACCGGCGTCGCGCTCCTCGTCCGCGAGCTGCGCCGCCTGGGCGACGACGACGTCCTCGCGGGCTGAAAGGTTAAGTTTCCGTGACCGTCACTGAACTGGTGTCGTACGAGGACGCTCTGGCGGCCTATGACCCCGTCATGGGCCTCGAGGTCCACGTCGAACTCGGCACCGCGACCAAGATGTTCTGCGGCTGCTCCACCACGCTGGGCGCCGACGCCAACGCGCAGACCTGCCCGACCTGCCTCGGCCTGCCGGGCTCGCTCCCGGTCGTCAACGCGATCGGCGTCGAGTCCGCGATCCGCATCGGCCTCGCGCTGAACTGCGAGATCGCCGAGTGGTGCCGCTTCGCCCGGAAGAACTACTTCTATCCGGACATGCCGAAGAACTTCCAGACCTCGCAGTACGACGAGCCGATCGCCTTCAACGGCTATCTGGACGTCGACGTCGAGGGGGAGACCTTCCGGGTCGAGATCGAGCGCGCCCACATGGAGGAGGACACCGGCAAGTCGACCCATGTGGGCGGCGCGACGGGCCGTATCCACGGCGCCTCCCACTCGCTGCTCGACTACAACCGGGCCGGCATCCCGCTGATCGAGATCGTCACCAAGCCGATCGTCGGCGCCGGGGAGAAGGCCCCCGAGGTCGCCAAGGCGTACGTCGCCGAGCTGCGCGAGCTCATCAAGGCCCTGGGCGTCTCCGAGGCCCGGATGGAGATGGGCCAGATGCGCTGCGACGTGAACCTGTCGCTGCGCCCGCACGGCCGGGAGAAGTTCGGCACCCGCTCCGAGACGAAGAACGTCAACTCGCTGCGCAGCGTCGAGCGGGCCGCCCGCTTCGAGATCATGCGGCATGCCGCGGTGCTGGGCGAGGGCGGGACGATCATCCAGGAGACCCGTCACTTCCACGAGGAGGACGGCTCCACCACCTCCGGCCGGGTGAAGGAGGAGGCCGAGGACTACCGGTACTTCCCGGAGCCGGACCTGGTGCCCGTCGCCCCGTCCCGTGACTGGGTGGAGCAGCTGCGCGCCGAGCTGCCGGAGCTGCCGCGGGTGCAGCGGCAGCGGCTCAAGGCGCAGTGGGGCCTGTCGGACCACGAGATGCAGTCGGTCCTCAACGCCGGTGCCATCCCGTCGATCCTCGCCACGATCGAGGCGGGCGCCCCGGCCGACCAGGCCCGCAAGTGGTGGATGGGCGAGCTGGCGCGGCGTTCCAACGAGGACGGCGTCGAGCTGTCCGCGCTGCCGATCACCCCGGTGCAGGTCGCCCGGGTCGCGGCGCTGGTCGCCGAGGGCTCGCTCAACGACAAGCTGGCGCGCCAGACCATCGAGGGCGTGCTCGCGGGCGAGGGCGACCCGGACACGGTCGTCGAGAAGCGCGGTCTGAAGGTCGTCTCGGACGAGGGGGCGCTGGGCACCGCCGTCGACGAGGCCATCGCCTCCAACGCGGCCATCGCGGACAAGATCCGCGGCGGCAAGGTCCAGGCGGCGGGCGCGCTGGTGGGCGCGGTCATGAAGGCCACCCGTGGCCAGGCGGACGCGGCGCGGGTGCGCGAGCTGATCCTGGAGAAGCTGGGCGTCGAGGGCTGACGCGCCGGACCACCCCGGGGGCGGGGCGGGGCCGGGTCCGTGCGCGGACCGGGCCCGGATCCGTCCGCGGTGACACAGCGGCCGAGGGGCGGCCCTCCCGACATCGGGAGGGCCGCCCCTCGGCCGTTCCGCTTCACGTCCCGGCGCTTCCGCTTTCCCCGGCCGCGCTGCTGCTCCGGGCCGGTGCCGACCGGCGAGCGAGGCCGACGAACGGTGCAGCGGCGCCGTTCCTCTTCGGAGCTGGGCTCGCGTTTCCCCTGGGCCGATGTGACTAAACCCACGAAACCCTCACTTGATCTTGCATGCCTGTAACAGTGGGCCCGGTACGCGTTATGTCCGTTGTGGGTCATTTCCCGGAGAGATCCACGCAACGCTCAGGGAGAGTCTGCGCATGGCCGCACTTGCCGGATGGTGTCTCCAGCGTCGTTTCGTCGTCATCCTGCTGTGGCTCGCCGCTCTCGTGGGCGTGGGCGTCGCGGCAGCCCTCACGGGGTCCTCGTACTCCAACGACTACGACATCCCGGGCACCGAATCGGGCAAGGCGAGCAAGCAGCTCGAAGATGCCTTCCCGGGCCGCAGCGGCGACAACGACACCATCGTCTGGCACACCGACCAGGGATCCGTCCGGGCCCAGTCCGTCGAGCGCCATATGGCTCAGACCCTCGACAAGGTCGAGGATCTGCCCGGCGTCGCCGCCATCACCGGTCCGTACGGCGCCGAGGGCGCCAACCAGATCAGCCGGGACGGCCACACCGCGTACGCCACCGTCGTCTTCGAGAAGTCCCCGGACGACCTCGGCCGCGGTCAGGTGCAGAAGATCGTGGACACCGCGCTCGGCGCGGAGGACGGCGCTCTCCAGGTCGACGTCGGCGGACCGGGGGTCTCCCTCACCGAGAAGTCGTCCGCCCACCTCAGTGAGATCGTCGGCGTCCTCGCCGCCGCGGCCGTCCTCTTCCTCGCCTTCGGGTCGCTCGCCGCCATGCTGCTGCCCATCGCCACCGCGCTGGTCAGCGTGGGTACGGCCTATCTGGGCATCTCGCTGCTCAGCCATGTCATGACCGTCGCCGACTTCGCGCCCATGCTCGGCATGCTCATCGGACTCGGCGTGGGCATCGACTACGCGCTGTTCATCGTCACCCGGCACCGCAGAGGCCTCCGGCAGGGGCTACCGGTGGCGGAGGCCGCCCGGCGCGCCGTCACCACCTCCGGGCGGGCGGTCGTCTTCGCGGGCGCGACGGTCTGCATAGCCCTGCTCGGCATGCTGGTGCTGCGGCTCACCTTCCTCAACGGTGTCGCGCTCGCCGCCTCGCTCACCGTCGTTCTGGCGGTCGCCGCCTCCGTGACCCTGCTGCCCGCCCTGCTCGGCCTCATGGGCATGAAGGTGCTCAGCCGCCGGGAGCGCCGCCGGCTCGTCGAGCACGGGCCGAAGCCCGAGCTGCCCACCGGCTTCTCCGCGCGCTGGTCCGCCTTCGTCGAACGGCACCCCAAGCTGCTCGCCGGGATCGCCGCCGCCGTCATGATCGTCCTGGCGGTGCCCACGACCTCGCTGCACCTCGGCACCTCCGACCAGGGCAACAACCCGGCGTCCAGCACCACCCGGCAGGCGTACGACCGGCTGGCCGACGGCTTCGGCCCCGGCTCCAACGGCCCCCTGACCCTGGTGTCCGAGATCGACGGAGCCGCCGACAAGCTGGCCTTCGACCAGCTGCCCGAGAAGCTCCGCGCGACCGAGGGCGTCGCACATGTGACCACCGCGACCGTCGACCGCAGCGGCGGCACCGGCGTGATCACCGTGGTCCCGGAGAGCGCTCCCCAGTCGGAGCGGACCTCCCGGCTCGTCGAGCGGCTGCGGCACGACGTGCTGCCCCCGGCGGAGCAGGGCACCTCCCTGAACACCCACGTCGGCGGGCTCACGGCCGCCTACGACGACTTCGCATCCGTGATCATCGGCAAGCTGCCCCTGTTCATCGGCGTGGTGGTGGCCCTCGGCTGCGCCCTGCTGCTGCTCGCCTTCCGCAGCATCGGCATCCCGCTCAAGGCCGCCGCCATGAACATCGCCGCCGTCGCCTCCTCCTTCGGTGTCGTCGTCGCGATCTTCCAGTGGGGCTGGGGCAGCGAACTGCTGGGTCTCGGCAGCGCCGGGCCGATCGAACCGTTCCTGCCCGTGATCATGGTCTCGGTGCTCTTCGGTCTCTCCATGGACTACCAGGTCTTCCTGGTCAGCCGGATGTACGAGGAGTGGCAGCAGACCCGGGACAACCGGCGGGCGGTACGCGTCGGCCTCGCCGAGACCAGCCGGGTGATCAACTCCGCGGCCGTCATCATGATCGCGGTCTTCTCGGCCTTCGTGCTCAGCGGTGACCGGATCATCGCGATGTTCGGCATCGGACTGGCCGCGGCGGTCGCCCTGGACGCCTTCGTGCTGCGGACGCTCCTGGTCCCGGCGCTGATGCACATGCTGGGCGGCGCCAACTGGTGGCTGCCGAAGTGGCTCGACCGGCTGCTGCCCCGGTTCAGCATCGAGGCGCCGGAGACCGCCCATGCGACACTTCCTGCGCAGCGCACGAGCGAGGACGTCGACGCACTCGTCCGCTGAATCGGGCGGGCCCGGGGAGGTCCCGGGCCGGCGCAGGACGAGGCGAAGGAGAACGATGTTCGCAGTGCCCCTCGGAGACGCGGCGCCCCTCGGAGACGCGGCCGAGCTGCGCCCGCTGGAGCCCTGGCAGGCCGAGGAGTTCCTGACCCACATGGACCGGGCGCGGGCCGATGTCGACCCCTGGATTCCGTGGGCCGGCCGGAGCACCGACCTCGACTCCGCGCGGGCGGTCCTCCGGGACTACGCCGACCGGCAGGCCGCCGACGCCGGGCGGATCTACGGCATCTGGCTGGACGGAACCCTGGTCGGCGGTGTCATGTTCGTGTCGTTCGACGCCCGGACCGGCGTCTGCGAGATCGGCTGCTGGGCCGAGGCCGCGGGACAGGGCCGCGGCCTGGTGACCCGGGCCGTGCGCCTGCTGATCGACTGGGCCGTACGGGAACGCGGCATCCACCGCGTGGAGTGGCACGCCGCCGCGCCGAACGTGCGCAGCATCGCGGTGGCCCGACGGCTGGGGATGAGCCGGGACGGCGTGCTCCGGCAGAACTTCCCGTACGCGGGCACCCGGCAGGACACCGAGATCTGGTCCCTGCTGGCCGATGAGTGGCTGCGGGCCGAGGAGGCGTCGGAGCCCGGCGCGCAGCGTGCTCCGGGACCGCGGCGCGACCGAGGGGCCGCGGATGTGACGGAGAGCTCGCAGGCGTGACCGGCTGCTCTGTGTCCGGCCCCCGATGCGTCCGGCCGTCGAGGGGCGCCCCCGGGGAGCCCGGCCCCGGGGCGTTCCGGCCCTCCTCGCCTCCTGGGCGGCAAGCCGTGCCTCCTGGGCATCAAGCCGTAACGGATCATGCCGCGAGAATTAAGAGGACTCTCAGAAACGGCGCTTACGGTGCGGACCATGGACACCACCAAGACCACGGACACCGAGACGAAGGACCTGACCGACGAGGCCGCCGAGGCTCCGGAAGCCGGGAAGCCCGCGGCGGCACAGGCGCCGAAGGAGACCGCGGCCACCGACCGGACGGACCGGGGCGCCGACGGCCTCGACGACGACGGCCCGGAAGCCGACGCCCCGGTGCCGGCGCGCTCGACGCCGGTGGCGGCCGGTGCCGCCGCGGTGGTCGGTGCCGCCCTCGGTCTCGCGTCCCTGACCGGTACCTGGGTCGGCCGCCTGGCGGCCGAACGGCAGCAGCTGATCGGCCAGATCAAGACCTCCTCGGGTGCCGCCCAGGCGCAGGCGCAGGAGCAGATCACCGCGCTCTACAGCACGCCCTGGCACACCACCGCCCTGTTCAACGGCGTCTTCGCCCTGGTGGCGCTGATCGTCTCCGGAGCGGTGCTGCTCCGCCCGGCCGGCGCGGGGACCGCGCAGGCACCCTGGATCCGGGCCGTCTCCGTCGCCGGAGTCGTCCTCGGCATCCTCGGCCTCCTGGTCTCCGGCGGCATCTACTTCGACCTCCTCGGCGGGGTGCCCACCGCCCCGTAGCGAGGGAGAGTGCGGCGCCGTAGTGGCCGTGCGCCCCCTCGGCCCGCCGACCGTGCGGCCTAAGGCCCCCTTACCGAGGGGGCCTTAGGTGTGTTCGGGGCCCCTCGGGCCGCGGAACTAAGGCACCAGGCCCCCCGAAGATCGGGAAGTCGCCCGATGCGGCAGGGGCTTCCGGAAGACGAAGGTGGACGCAGAACGGATACGCCACGTCACCGGGAGATCATGATGTTCGCCTACGAACTGCAGCGGGACCGCCAGGAAGAACTGATGCGCGTCGCCGCCCGGCACCGGCTCGCCCGTGAGGCCGCCCGTGCCCGCCGGGAAGCGGCCCGGGGCTCCGCCGGCCCCGAAGGGGAAGGGCGGGTGAGCAGAAGCGCCTCGCGGGAAGGCGGCGGGACCGTACGGGCCGCCCGCGTCTGAACGCCCGGCCCGCCGGCGCCTCCGCCCGCCACCGGCGTCGCCGACGGGCAGCCCCTCCGGGTGGCCCCCTTCGGACACCGCCTCCCGGCCCCTTCCCCGGCCCCTTCCCCGGCCCCTTCCCCGGCCCCCTCCCCGGCACCGGCGGTGTCCTGACCGGCACCCCGGGCGCGGCCCGGACGGCGTACCGCCCGGCTCACCCGCACCGGAGGACGCCGTGACAGGAGCCGTTCGCTCCCTCCCGCAGGCACTGACCGAACCCCCGTCGTGAGCAAGGGGTTTGAGGCGGTGGGGCCGGGAAGTGCCAGTGCCGCGCGGGCCGCCCCGTATGCCATGCTCAGCGATGTGGAGAGCAGATCGATCAGCCCTGTCTTCGTCGGCCGTGCCGACGAGCTGACCGCGCTCACCGGCGCGTTCGCCCGCGCCGCCGCGGGGGAGCCGCAGGCGGTCCTCGTCGGCGGTGAGGCCGGCGGCGGCAAGACCCGGTTGCTCGAGGAGTTCCTCTGCGCGGCAGAGCGCTCCGGCGCGGTGACCGCGGTCGGCGGCTGTCTGGAACTGGGCGCGGACGGACTGCCGTTCGCCCCGGTCGCCACGGCACTGCGCGCCCTGCACCGGCAGCTCGGCCCCGAGCTGGCCCAGGCGGCGGCGGGACGCGAGGACGAACTCGCCCGGCTCCTGCCCGACATCGGAAGCGTCGCCCGGGACACCTACGACCAGGAGGGCCGGGCGCGGCTGTTCGAACTCACCGCGCGCCTGCTGGAACGTCTCGCCGCGGACCGTCCGCTGGTGGTCGCCATCGAGGACCTCCACTGGGCCGACCGTTCGACCCGTGAGCTGCTCGGCTATCTCTTCCGCTCCCTCCAGCGGTCCCGGCTCGTCGTGCTCGCCACCTACCGCACCGACGACATCCACCGCCGCCACCCGCTGCGGCCGTTCCTCGCCGAGCTCGACCGGCTGCGGACCGTGCAGCGCATCGAACTGCCCCGGCTGAGCCGCGACGAGGTGCGCCGGCAGCTCGCGGGCATCCAGGGCAGCGAGCCCGAACACGGTCTGGCCGACCAGATCTTCGACCGCTCCGAGGGCAATCCGTTCTTCGTGGAGGAGCTCGCGACCAGCGACTACGGCTCGTGCGGACTCAGCGACTCCCTGCGCGACCTGCTGCTGGTTCGGGTCGAGGCGCTGCCCGAGACGGCGCAGCGCGTCGTCCGGATCGCCGCCCGCAACACCACGGTGGAGTACGCCCTCCTCGCCGCCGTCGCCGGGCTCGGGGACGAGGAGCTGATCGAGGGGCTGCGCGCCGCCGTCGGCGGCAACGTCCTGGTTCCCACGGACGACGGAGACGGCTACCGCTTCCGGCACGCACTGCTGCGCGAAGCCGTCGTCGAGGACCTGCTGCCGGGCGAACGCTCCCGGCTCAGCCGCCGCTACGCCGAGGCGCTGGAGGCCGACCCCTCCCTGGTCTGCGCCGAACAGCTGGCCACCCGGCTGGCCGGCTACTGGTACTCCGCCCATGACGCCCGGAAGGCGCTGCCCGCCGTGCTCGCCGCCGCCCGCGAGGCCCGGCGCCGTCACGCCTACGCCGAGCAGGTCAAACTGCTCGAACGGGCCATGGAACTGTGGGACGACGTGCCCGCGGAGGAGCGCTCCCGGCTGTCCGGCTCGGGCAGCGTCGAGTCCTACCCGCCCTGCGGCTGTCCCCGGGACGGCGGGGAGAGGCATCTGCACTTCCTGGACCTGCTGGCGGAAGCCGTGGTCGCCGCCCGCTGGGACGATGTGCCCGAACGGGCGTATGCGCTGGTCAAGAAGGCGCTGAAGCTGATCGACCAGGACCGCGATCCGGCGCGCGCGGCCTGGTTCTGGATGCAGCGGTCCCGGCTGGTCACCTCGGTGGGACGGGGCGACGGCTGGGCGGAGATATCCAGGGCGCAGGAGCTGGTCACCGGCCTGCCGCCGTCCGCGGTGCACGCCGATGTCCTGGCGCACGCCGCGGCCTGGCACAGCCTGCACGTGTCGGAGGAGGGGTCGGTGGACCTGGCCGAACGGGCCGTGGACCTCGCCAGACTCGTCGGCGCCCGCGACGTCGAACTCAACGCCCGGGTGACCCGCGCCTGTCTGCGGGCCCAGCGCGGCGACGAGGACAGCATCCCCGAGCTCTACGAGGTGCGGGAACTCGTCGAGACCATCTGGGCGCCGCGCGCTCTGGGCCGCGTCCACGCCAACCTCGTGGACGTGCTCCACCGGCTCGGACGCACGGCGGAGGCGGTCGATGTGGCCGAGGCGGGCATCGAGACGCTGGTCAGGCACCGGCTGCTCGGCAGTGCCGCCTTCGTCGCCGGGAACCTCGCGGAGGTCCTGCTGCTGCTCGGTGCATGGGACCGGGCAGCCCAGGTCCTGGAGGAGTGGCGCGACCGGGCCCGCAGCGCCCGCCCGATGGCCTCCATGGTGATGTACCGGCTCGAACTCGACCTCAATCGCGGGCGGTACGAACGGGTTCCCGCCCTGATCACCGAGTGCCGCACCCACCTCGGCAAGAACGACATGGAGCCGCAGTACGAAATCCCCCTCGCCCAGGCCGAGATGCGGTTCGAGGCGGCGCACGGCCGGTTCGGCGAGGCGGTCTCCGCTCTGGACGGCGCACTGAGCCTCCTCCCGCTGCTCGGTCAGGAGCCCTACGTCTGGCGACTGCTCGTCGGCGGGGCCCAGGTCGCCGGACAGACGCGCGGACTTCCGGGAACCGACAGCGCGGAGCACCGGCGGCTGCTGTCCCGGCTCGAGGCGGCCTCCCGCACGGTGGGGTGCCCCTCACCGCTGTGGTCCGCGTGGGCCCGCCGCTTCGACGCGGAACTCGCCCGGGCCGACGGACAGCACCGGCCGCAGCTCTGGGCCGAGGCCGCCGCCGCCTTCGAGCCCTACGGGCATCCCTTTGTGCTGGCCGACATCCGCCACCGCTGGGCCGAGGCACAGCTGGGCGCCGCCGCCGTACGGGGCTCCAGGGCCGGAGGGCCCGACACCGGAGCGGTACGGGAACGGGCGGGCGCACTGCTGGGACAGGCCTACGCCGTCGCCACCCGCCTGCAGGCCGCCCCGCTGCGCGAAGAGATCGAACACCTCGCCCGCCGCGCCCGCCTGCCCCTGGCCACCGAGTCCGTGACCGAGTCCGTGACCGATGCGGGGACCGGGGCGGTGACCGGTGCGGGGAGCGGGGCCGTGACCGAGGCGGTGACAGGGGCGGTGACGGGGGCGAGGACAGGGGTCGTGACCGACGCACTCGCTGTCGGCCGCTCGGGCTCCTCCGATTCTCCGGCGGAGGTGGGCAGCACATCGGCAGATGCCGGCCACAGGGGCGTCGGCAGCCATCCGGAGTCCGGCGGGCAGGGGCGACCCGGGGCGGGCACCGGCGGCCTCCGGGACTCGGGCAGCCCGTCCCGTCCGGACGACGGTTCCGGCCTGACCCGGCGTGAGCGGGACGTGCTCCGGCTGGTCGCCCTGGGCCACAGCAACCGTCGGATCGCCGAAGAACTCTTCATCTCACCGAAGACCGCCAGCGTCCACGTCTCCAACATCCTGGCCAAGCTGGGCGTTTCCAACCGGGGCGAGGCGGCGTCCGTCGCCCACCGCATGCGTCTCTTCGCCGGAACGGAACCCACCGTCTGAACGGGTCCGGGCACGGGGCCTGTCCCAGGTCCGGGCTCCGGGTCCGGTTCTGGGTCCTGTTCCAGGTCCGGGGTCAGGTCCGGGTCCGGGTACGGGTCCCGTTCCAGGTCCGGGTTCAGTTCCCCGTGCCGGGGCCGGTCCGGGACCAGGTCCGGGGGCCATAACGAGGTCCAGGACGCGGGTGGGGCCGAGGCGGGGAGCAGGGAGCGCGCGGGGGGCGGGGCAAGACGGCTCAGGACACCTTCACCTGCAGGATGCGGTCGTCCCCCTTCTCCGGTGTTCCCCGGGAGTCGGTCTCGCTCGTCACCAGCCACAGTCGATCCGCTCCGTCGGACACGACGGTGCGGAGCCGTCCGTACCTGCCGTCCAGGAAGGACTGCGGCTTCGCCACCGGCTTCGTGCCGTCCAGCGGAATGCGCCACAGCCGCTCGCCGCGCAGTCCCGCCATCCAGATCGAGCCCTGGGCGTAGGCGATGCCGCTGGGTGAGGCATCCTCGGTCGACCATTGCTCGACCGGGTTCACGAATCCGGGCTTGTCGCCCTCCCCCTCCACAACGGGCCAGCCGTAGTTCTTTCCGGGAGCGATGAGATTCAGCTCGTCCCAGGTGTTCTGCCCGAACTCCGCGGCCCACAGCCGCTTGTCCGCGTCCCAGGCCAGGCCCTGCACATTGCGGTGGCCGTAGCTGTAGACCACGGAATCCGGGAACGGATTGCCGTGCACCGGCTCCCCGTCCGGTGTCATCCGCAGGATCTTGCCGCCCAGCGAGTCCTTCTCCTGCGCGAGGCCCTGGTCGCCGCTCTCGCCCGTCCCCGCGTAGAGCATCTTGTCCGGGCCGAACGCGATCCGGCCTCCGTTGTGGATCTGGCCCTTGGGAATGCCCTTGAGGATGGTGTCCGGCGCGCCGAGACGGCTCCCCGCCGGCTTCTTCTCGTCGTAGACCAGGCGGGCGATGCGGTTGTCGGATTCGGTGGTGAAGTAGGCGTACACCAAGTGGTCCGCCCCGAACGTGGGCGCGACGGCGATCCCCAGGAGACCGCCCTCACCACCTGCGGAGACGCCCGGAACCGACCCCAGCTCGGTCTTCTTCCCGCTGTCCGCCGCGATCAGAAAGATCTTCCCGGTGTCGCGGGAGGACACCAGCAGGTCACCTCCCGGCAGCGCGGCGAGCCCCCAGGGGGACTTCAGCCCCGTCGCGACCGTGCGCTCCACCGTCACCGAGCCCTTCGCGGGCGCCGGGGAGGACGTGGCGCCGCCGGGTGGTGAGGAGCCGGGTGCCGAGGACGACGCCGCGGATCGCTCCGGCGGTCCGGAGTCGCCGTCCGACGAGCAGCCGGAGACGAACAGGAGGGCCGCAGCGGCCACCACGGCGGTCAGAGCAGTCACAACAGGTCGTCGCATGACGAACGATCCTCTCGGTCACATCCAGTGCATCACACTGCTTCATACACCGCCGTGCTCCGAGAGGTTCCCGATCCACTCACGCGGATCCGCCTCGCCGCCGCCGCACCCGGACCGCCCCGCGAACTGCCCCTCTCCGTCTCGGAATCCAGCCCGAGAGATACCGTCCTGCCTTTCCGAAAAGCCGGCCCGCAGCCCCGTCAGCATGCCCCGCCGGCACCGTCCCGCCCACCTCAAAAGCCCTTGGGCGCCTCGGAAGACCCCACCCCGCAAGGCCCGCTCCCGCCTCCGGAATCAGCCCGTTCTCACGATCGCCCCGCGCCCGCGGCCGCCACCTTGGCCCACCCGAGCACCCCACCCGCGCACCACTCCCGCACACCCCGGCCACGCTCCCCGCCCGCCCGCGGCCGCCGGTCAGTCCCAGGACCTCTGCACCGGCGGCAGGTCCGCGATCTCCGCCAGGTCCTCCCCGCTCAGCCGGAGAGCTGCGGCCGAGGCGTTCTCGAACGCCCAGCGTTCCTTCTTCGTCCCCGGCACCGGGACCACATGCCGGCCCTGCGCCAGCACCCAGGCCAGCGCCACCTGCGCCGGGGTGGCCCCGTGCCGCTGCGCGACCCGGCGCAGCCCGGCCACGATCGGCTGGTTCGCCGCCATCACGTCGGCCGTGAACCGCGGATGGCGGGCCCGGGCGTCATCCGGCTCGAACCCCTGGCCCGGTGTCAGGGTGCCGGTGAGAAAGCCGTTCCCGAGCGGCATCGCCGCGAGAAAGCCGATACCGCGCGACTCGCACCACGGCAGCAGCGACTCCAGCGCCTCGGGCGACCAGACGGACAGCTCGGCCTCCACCGTGCTCACCGGGAAGACCTGCTGCACCCGGGTCAGCTGGCGGATCGTGGAGTCGTGCATCCGGGCGCCGGGGCTCCGCTGCGCCTCGTCCCTGCCGTGGGCCGCCGCTCGCCGCCGGACGCGCCGCTCCTCCTTCTGGAACGCGCACCACCCCAGCGCCCGCACCTTGCCCGCCGTGACCAACTCGGCCATCGCGCCCCAGGTCTCCTCCACCGGCACCTCCGGGTCGGGGCGGTGCAGCTGGTAGAGGTCGATCACATCGGTCTGGAGGCGGCGCAGCGAGGCGTCGCAGGCCCGTTTCACATAGCCGGGACGCCCATTGGCGACGATGTGCTGCTCGCCCACCAGCAGGCCGCACTTGGTGGAGACGAAGGCGTCCGCGCGGCGCTCCTTGAGCACCCGCCCGACCAGCAGCTCATTGGTGAACGGGCCGTACATGTCGGCGGTGTCGAGAAGCGTCGTACCGCGGTCGAGAGCCGTGTGCACCGCGCGCAGCGAGCTCTCCCCGCTCTGCTGCGAGGTGGTGTAGGCCCAGCTCATCGGCATGCACCCGAGGCCGACCGCGCCCACCGACAGCGCCTCCGCGCCGATTGTCCTGCGCTCCACCTGGTCCTGCACCCCTCCCTTGCGTGATCCCCAAACTAACCTCTGCCACCGGCCCGGACGCGCAGCGGAGCCGCCCGGGCCGCTGCCGCCACGGAAGATCGGCCGGAGCCGCCCCGGGACCCGCCCGCGCGCGGACACGGCAGTTCTGCGATGACCGGCCGTAACCTCCTGACCATGACTGCTGATGTATGGCTGCCGGTGCGGCCCGATCTCTTCGACGGCCTCCCCGACGGGTTCGCCTACCACTTCTGGGACGGAGAGCCGGACTTCCCGGCGGACCCCGCCCGCTGTGTGTTCTACGGCGTTCCCTACATGAAAGGCTCAGCCGTCTCCGTCCGGCCGCTGCCGGAGATGACGGCGGTGCGGGTGGTCCAGACCCTCACGGCCGGTATCGACGACGTGCTCCCCGCCCTGTCCGGGCTGCGCCCCGGCGTGCAGCTCTGCAACGCGCGCGGCGTCCACGAGGCGAGCACCGCGGAGCTGGCCCTCACCCTCATCCTCGCGTCGCTGCGCGGCATCCCGGACTTCGTCCGTGGACAGGACGCGGAGGAGTGGCGGTCCGGGTTCCGCCCCGCGCTCGCCGACCGCTCCGTCCTGATCGTCGGATACGGCTCCATCGGCAGCGCGGTCGAGGACCGGCTCGTCCCCTTCGAATGTGCGCGGGTGGCGCGCGTCGCGCGCTCTGCCCGTACCTCCCCGCGCGGCCCGGTGCATCCACTCGCCGAACTCCCCGCACTCCTGCCCCAGGCCGATGTCGTCGTCCTCACCACTCCGCTCACCGATGACACCCGCGGCCTGGCGGGTGCCGCGTTCCTCTCCCGGATGAAGGACGGCGCCCTGCTGGTGAATGTCGCCCGCGGCGGGGTCGTCGACACCGAGGCCCTGCTCGCGGAGGTACGGACGGGCAGGCTGCGGGCGGCGCTGGACGTCACCGACCCCGAGCCGCTGCCCGGCGGACACCCGCTCTGGCACGCTCCCGGGGTGCTCATCACGCCGCATGTGGGCGGACCCACGTCGGCCTTCCTGCCCCGCGCGAAGCGGCTGCTGCACGAGCAGTTGGTCCGTTTTGCCGCTGACGAGCCGCTCGCGAACGTGGTCGCCACGGCGGGCTGACCGGGAGCGGAAGCCCACCCTCCGGGGCGCGTTCAGTACGCTCCGAGTCCGTTCGACTGCGCTGAGTCGCCGCAATCCCGCTGGTAGTTACGCTGTGTAGAGATGCTATGTCCCTGAGTGACCGGACTGGTGTATCGTCCCGACGGGGACTGTGCCCGGGGGCAGTGCGACGGGCGCAGCGATGGACCGGAACTCGAGGGGGGCGACGGGCGATGCACGGCCAATGGATCAACCACCCAGTCAGTCGGATGAGGCGCGACAGTCACCGGAGACTCCGGAGCGTTGTCGCGCGCAGACCTCAGCGGAGGACGGTGCCGCCAAGGACGGTGCGGTGAGCACCCCGGGGGCGGTGCTCTCCCGGCCGCCGGCTTCCGGCGGCGGGACGGGCCTGCTTCCCCAGCTGCTGCTCGCCCTGGTCTGCGGCGGGTATGCCACCGGTGCCGCCCTGGGCTGGGGATCGCCCCGATGCGCGGTCGTCATGGGGGACTTCGGCCTCGCCGCCGCCGCCCTCGCGGGAGCCGTCTCCTGCTTCTGCTACGGCCGGTCCCGCACCAGCTGCGTGCGCCCCGCCTGGCTGCTGTTCGCCCTCTCCTCCGCGATGGCCGGCTGCGGCAACGCGATCTGGGGCTGGTACGAGGTCGTCCTGCGGGAGCCCGTACCGAGTCCGTCCGGGGCCGACTTCTGCTTCCTGCTCTTCGCGCCACCCGCCATCGTGGGGCTGCTCGTCCTCGCCAAGCGCCCCGCGAGCAGGGCGGGCTGGACCTGCCTGGCCCTCGACGCCTGGCTCATCGGCGGCTCCCTGCTGACCATCTCCTGGAGCCTCGCGCTCGCCCACACGGCGCACCAGGAGGGCGAGAGCGTCGCCCGCGCCGCGCTGTCCCTGGCCTATCCGCTGCTGGACATCGTGCTGGTCAGCATGGTGCTGGCGTTGCACTTCCGCAGGTCCTCCGCCAACCGGTCGGCGATCAACACCGCCATCGCGGCGCTCGCCCTGACGGTGCTGTGCGACGCGCTGTTCACCTCACCGCTGCTGCGGGAGCACTACCGCTCCGGGCAGCTCCTCGACGCCGGCTGGTTCGCCGGCTCGATGCTCCTGGCCTACGCCCCCTGGGTCGCCCGGCAGCCGGATGCGGACGCCTGCGCCCGGAGCCGCCGCGAGCCGCACCCGAGCCGCCCGACGGCGGGCTCGCTGGCCGCCCTCACCCCGTATCTCGCCGCGGCCGTCTGCACGCTCGGGATCCTCTACAACGTCATCGACGGCAGCCGCATCGACCGCGTCGTGATCTTCACGGCCTGCACCGTCGTGCTCGCCCTCGTGGTGCGGCAGGGCATCATGCTGCTCGACAACATGAGCCTCACCCAGGAACTGGCCCAGAAGGAGAACCACTTCCGTTCCCTGGTGCAGGGCTCCAGCGACGTCATCATGATCGCCGCGCCGACCGGAGTGCTGCGCTACGTCAGCCCGGCCGCTGCGGGGGTCTACGGCATCGACCCGGAGGAGCTCATCGGCTCCGAGTTCGCCTCGCTCATCCACCCCGAGGACCTCGGCGGTGTGGTGCACGAGGTGCGCCGGTTCCTGGCCGCGCAGCCGGAGGACGAGCCCACCACCCGCATCGAGTGCCGGTTCCGTGCCGGTGCCGGCCGGGCGGGGCACGACGGCTGGCTCAACGTCGAGTCCACCGTCAACCGGCACCACGGCGGCCTGATCTTCAACAGCCGCGACGTCACCGAACGGGTCCGGCTCCAGGCTCAGCTGCGGCACAGCGCCGAACACGACCCGCTCACCGACCTGCCGAACCGCGCCCTCTTCACGGAGCGCGTGCGGCGGGCGCTCGGCGGCCGCCGGGCCACCGACCCGGGCACCGCCGTGCTCTTCATCGACCTCGACGGCTTCAAGGCGGTGAACGACACCGTCGGCCACCAGGCCGGTGACGAACTCCTGGTCCACGCCGCCCGCCGGCTCCAGGAGTCCGTCCGGGCCGGGGACACCGCGGCCCGGCTCGGCGGGGACGAGTTCGCGGCCCTCATCCTCGGCGACGGCACCCAGGACACGGCCGCCCGCGAGTACCGCATCCTCGAGGTCGCCGAGCGGCTGCGCACCGGCCTCTCCCGCCCCTACCGCGTCTCCGGCACCGAGGTGCGTGTCGCCGCCAGCATCGGCGTCGCCTTCGCCGACCCCGGGATCAACCCCACGGAACTCATGCGCAACGCCGACCTGGCCATGTACCGCGCCAAGGCCGCGGGCAAGGGCCGGGTCGAGCTGTACGCACCGCAGATGCAGGCCGAGGTGGTCCGCCGCGCCGAAGTCGCCACCCGGCTGCGGAACGCCCTCCACGACGGCGGGTTCGCCCTGCTCCACCAGCCCGTGGTGGAGCTCGGCAGCGGCCGGATCACCGCGGTCGCCGCGCAGGCCCGCTGGCGCTCCGAGCAGGGCATCCTCTTCACCCCCGACGAGTTCCTCCGGGTCTCCGACCGGGTGCGCGGCGACCGCGCACGAGGCGAGGACGGGGCGCGCGCGGCCGACATCGGCCGGTGGCTCCTGGAGGAAGCAGTGGAGCAGGCGGCGGAGCGGCACCGTGCCGGGTACCCGGCACCGGTCGCCGTCCGCCTCTCCCCGCACCGCCTCACGGAGCGGGGCCTGGGGCCGGGCAGTGTCGAGGCACTGCTCACCCGCCACGGGCTGCCGTCCGGCGCCCTCCTGCTGGAGCTGGCCGACACCGACCCGCGCGTTTCCCTCGACGAGCTCGAACGCCGGCTGACCGCGCTGCGGCGGCTCGGCGTACGCATCGCCCTCGACGGCTTCGGCAGCGGGTGTGCCGCCATCAGCGCCCTGCGCCGGCTCCCGGTCGACGTGCTCAAGCTCGACCGCGAGCTGGTGGAAGGCGTGGTCGAGTCCGCCCGGCTGCACAAGATCACGTCCGGGCTGCTGCGCATCGCGGGCGACCTCGGCCTGCAGACCGTCGCGGACGGCGTGGACCTGCCGGAGCAGGTGGCGGTGCTGCGGGCGATGGGCTGCACCCACGGCCAGGGCATGGCCTTCTCCGGGCCGCTCGACGAGCACCGGCTGCGGCGCGCCCTGGACCGTGGCGACTACCCCGTACCGGGCTCCGCGGACTGCCTCGAAGCGGGCCGGGAGGCCGTGCTCACCACCAGTGCCCTGCCGGTGAAGGTGGGGGTGCAGGGGAGGGAGGCGCTGCCGAAGCGGATCGCCGTGAGCGACGGCCGGGAAGGGCCGGATTCCCTGGTGCATCCGCCATTGCGCTCAAATAGTGAGACCTCCGTCCCACCCACTTGACACCCGTAGTGCGCCGGGGAGAAGGTCAAGCCATGCGCACCCGAATTCTCGTACTTGGAAAGCGCGTCGGCTGAAGCAGGGTCACGATGAAACCCTGCGGACCACACCCGGCGCGCTCCCCTCGCTTGCCTCACGGCACGAGGGGTTTTTTGTTGCACTGGTTACCTCGAACCGCCCCGCCCCGCACTTCCCGCCGGGGCGGCCACCTACCCAGCCAGACCTCATCTTCGAGAAGAGATTGCCGATGACCGAGCAGGCCACCGGGGCCCACCATCCGCAGCAGCGGGCCCGTAACGGCGGACAGCAGCCCACCATCACCGAGCAGGTCACGGGCGCGCAGTCCCTCATCCGCTCTCTCGAGGAAGTCGGCGCCGACACCGTATTCGGCATTCCGGGCGGCGCGATCCTCCCCGCCTACGACCCGCTGATGGACTCCTCGAAGGTCCGTCACGTCCTGGTGCGCCACGAGCAGGGCGCAGGCCACGCCGCCACCGGCTACGCCCAGGCCACCGGGAGGGTCGGCGTCTGCATGGCGACCTCCGGTCCGGGCGCCACCAACCTGGTCACCCCGATCGCCGACGCCCACATGGACTCGGTCCCCATGGTCGCGATCACCGGCCAGGTGGCGTCCAAGGCCATCGGCACGGACGCCTTCCAGGAGGCGGACATCTGCGGCATCACCATGCCCATCACCAAGCACAACTTCCTGGTGACCGACCCCGCCGAGATCCCGAAGACCATCGCCGAGGCCTTCCACATCGCCTCCAGCGGCCGCCCCGGTCCGGTCCTCGTCGACATCGCCAAGGACGCGCTGCAGGCGCGGACCAGCTTCGTCTGGCCGCCGCAGACCGACCTCCCCGGCTACCGCCCCGTCACCAAGCCGCACGCCAAGCAGATCCGCGAGGCCGCGCGCCTGATCGCCGAGGCGCGGCGCCCGGTGCTCTACGTCGGCGGCGGTGTCCTGAAGGCCGGCGCCACCGAGGAGCTGCGGATCCTCGCCGAGCTGACCGGCGCCCCCGTCACCACCACCCTGATGGCCCTCGGAGCTTTCCCGGACAGCCACCCGCTGCACGTCGGCATGCCGGGGATGCACGGGGCCGTCACCGCGGTCACCGCCCTGCAGAAGTCCGACCTCATCGTCGCGCTGGGCGCCCGCTTCGACGACCGGGTCACCGGCAGGCTCGACAGCTTCGCCCCGTTCGCAAAGATCGTCCATGCGGACATCGACCCGGCCGAGATCGGCAAGAACCGCGCCGCCGACGTCCCGATCGTCGGCGACGCCCGCGAGGTCATCGCCGACCTGGTCGTGGCGGTCCAGGCGGAGCGCGACGAGGGCCGCTCCGGGGACTACACCGAGTGGTGGCAGCACCTCACCCGCTGGCGTGACACCTACCCGCTCGGCTACGACCTGCCGGACGACGGCAGCCTCTCCCCGCAGCAGGTCATCCAGCGGATCGGCCGGCTCGCCCCGGAGGGCACCATCTACGCCGCCGGCGTCGGCCAGCACCAGATGTGGGCCTCGCACTTCATCGACTACGAGAAGCCCGGCACCTGGCTCAACTCCGGCGGCGCGGGGACCATGGGCTACGCGGTCCCGGCGGCGATGGGCGCCAAGGCCGGCGCCCCCGGCCGCACCGTCTGGGCGATCGACGGCGACGGCTGCTTCCAGATGACCAACCAGGAGCTGGTCACCTGCGCGCTGAACAACATCCCGATCAAGGTCGCGATCATCAACAATGGCGCGCTCGGCATGGTCCGCCAGTGGCAGACCCTCTTCTACAACCAGCGCTACTCCAACACCGTGCTGCACTCCGGACCCGAGGGGACCGGCGACGCGGCGGAGCCCGGCACGGTCACGGGGCCGAGCGGCGGCACCCGCGTCCCCGACTTCGTGAAGCTGGCCGAGGCCATGGGCTGTGTCGGCATCCGCTGCGAGGACCCGGCGGAGCTGGACGCCGTCATCGCCAAGGCCAACGCGATCAACGACCGGCCCGTCGTCGTGGACTTCATCGTCCACGAGGACGCGATGGTCTGGCCGATGGTCGCCGCCGGCACCTCCAACGACGAGGTCATGGCCGCCCGCGGCGTCCGCCCCGACTTCGGCGACAACGAAGACGACTGAGTCCAGGACCGGAAAGCCCCCGAGAAGCAGAGAGAACGAGCCCATGTCCAAGCACACGCTCTCCGTCCTGGTGGAGAACAAGCCCGGTGTCCTCGCCCGGATCACCGCGCTGTTCTCCCGCCGCGGATTCAACATCGACTCCCTCGCGGTCGGCACCACCGAGCACCCCGACATCTCCCGCATCACCATCGTGGTGAATGTCGAGTCGCTCCCCCTGGAGCAGGTCACCAAGCAGCTCAACAAGCTGGTCAACGTGCTCAAGATCGTCGAGCTGGAGCCGGCGGCGGCCATTCAGCGGGAACTCGTCCTGGTGAAGGTGCGGGCCGACAACGAGACGCGCTCCCAGGTCGTGGAGATCGTCCAGCTGTTCCGCGCCAAGACCGTCGACGTCTCCCCGGAGGCCGTCACCATCGAGGCCACGGGCGGCAGCGACAAGCTCGAGGCCATGCTCAAGATGCTGGAGCCCTACGGCATCAAGGAACTGGTCCAGTCCGGCACGATCGCCATTGGGCGCGGCGCCCGCTCCATCACCGACCGGTCGCTCCGCGCGCTCGACCGATCCGCATAACGAGACCCACGATCCCCACCCCGCCGAACCGTCATACGGTGGGAAGCGGGCCTCTGCACCAGCAGATCCCCCGCGACGGCAGAAACAAGGAGATACCCGAAGTGGCCGAGCTCTTCTACGACAACGACGCCGATCTGTCCATCATCCAGAACCGCAAGGTCGCGGTTCTGGGCTACGGCAGCCAGGGCCACGCACACGCGCTCTCCCTGCGCGACTCGGGCGTCGATGTGCGCGTGGGTCTGCCCGAGGGCTCCAAGTCCCGCGCCAAGGCCGAGGAGCAGGGCCTGCGGGTCACCACGCCGTCCGAGGCCGCCGCCGAGGCCGACGTGATCATGATCCTGGTGCCGGACCCGATCCAGGGCAAGGTCTACGAGGAGTCCGTCAAGGACAACCTCAAGGACGGCGACGCGCTGTTCTTCGGCCACGGCTTCAACATCCGCTTCGGCTTCATCAAGCCCCCGTCCAGCGTGGACGTGGCCATGGTCGCCCCCAAGGGCCCCGGCCACCTCGTCCGCCGCCAGTACGAGGAGGGCCGCGGCGTGCCGTGCATCGCGGCCGTCGAGCAGGACGCGACCGGCAACGCCTTCGCGCTGGCGCTCTCCTACGCCGCGGGCATCGGCGGCACCCGTGCGGGTGTCATCAAGACCACCTTCACCGAGGAGACCGAGACCGACCTGTTCGGTGAGCAGGCCGTCCTCTGCGGTGGCGCGTCCGCGCTGGTCAAGGCGGGCTTCGAGACCCTGGTCGAGGCCGGCTACCAGCCGGAGATCGCGTACTTCGAGTGCCTCCACGAGCTCAAGCTGATCGTGGACCTGATGTACGAGGGCGGCCTGGAGAAGATGCGCTGGTCGGTCTCCGAGACCGCCGAGTGGGGCGACTACGTCACCGGCCCGCGGATCATCACCGACCAGACCAAGGCGGAGATGAAGAAGGTCCTCACCGACATCCAGGACGGCACCTTCGCCCGCAACTGGATGGAGGAGTACCACTCGGGTCTGCCGAAGTACAACGAGTACAAGAAGACCGACGCGAACCACAAGCTGGAGACCACCGGCAAGGAGCTGCGCAAGCTCATGAGCTGGGTGAACGAGGAGGCCTGATCCTCACCGGCGCGAGGAGTGACGGCGGGATCCGGCGGCCGGGCGCCGCGGATCCCGCCGGACGCCCTGTCCGGCCCGGTGCGGCCGTCCGCGCCACGCCGGGCCCGGGCCGCCGGCCCCTCGGCGCCGCCCGGCCCGCGGCCCCTCGCCGCCCGCCGGTCCGGACCCCGCCGCTCCGGACCCCGCAAGGCCGGACCCCGCAAGGCCGGACCCCGCAGCGCCGCCCCGGCCGTCCGGAGGCGGGCCGGGCCACTCCGCTCGCACCGTTGTCCACCGCGTCGAGCCCCGACCGGGTGATCCTTCCGCGAAGGCGCAAGACTCACCCGCTACCGCCAGTACACTGCATTGCACAAGCGCGTCAGGCTCACAGCGTCGTGCGTCTTCTCGCGGCTGCCCCCTTCACCGCCTTCGGCCGTCGGGACGGCCGTCCTCCCCCGCGGCTTCCGGGTGCGGGAGGGGCCCCCAAAAGGACTTAGTGAGGACTGAGGACCACGTGAGCCCGAAACCTGTCGTACTCATCGCTGAAGAGCTGTCGCCCGCCACGGTCGACGCCCTCGGCCCGGACTTCGAGATCCGGCACTGCAACGGCGCCGACCGCGCCGAGCTCCTCCCCGCCATCGCCGACGTGGACGCGATCCTCGTCCGCAGCGCGACCAAGGTCGACGCCGAGGCCATCGCCGCGGCGAAGAAGCTCAAGGTCGTCGCCCGGGCCGGCGTCGGTCTGGACAACGTGGACGTGCCCGCCGCCACCAAGGCCGGCGTGATGGTCGTGAACGCCCCGACCTCCAACATCGTCACCGCCGCCGAGCTCGCCTGCGGCCTTCTCGTCGCCACGGCCCGCAACATCCCGCAGGCCAACACCGCCCTGAAGAACGGCGAGTGGAAGCGCAGCAAGTACACCGGTGTCGAGCTGGCCGAGAAGACCCTCGGCGTCGTCGGCCTGGGCCGGATCGGCGTCCTGGTCGCCCAGCGGATGTCCGGCTTCGGCATGAAGGTCGTCGCCTACGACCCGTACGTCCAGCCGGCCCGCGCCGCGCAGATGGGCGTCAAGCTCCTCACCCTCGACGAGCTGCTCGAGGTCGCGGACTTCATCACCGTCCACCTCCCGAAGACCCCGGAGACCGTCGGCCTGATCGGCGACGAGGCGCTGCACAAGGTCAAGCCCGAGGTCCGGATCGTCAACGCCGCCCGCGGCGGGATCGTCGACGAGGCCGCGCTCGCCTCCGCCCTCAAGGAGGGCCGGGTCGCCGGTGCCGGCCTCGACGTCTTCACCAAGGAGCCCTGCACGGACTCCCCGCTCTTCGAGTTCGACAACGTGGTCGCCACCCCGCACCTCGGGGCCTCGACCGGTGAGGCGCAGGAGAAGGCGGGCATCGCCGTCGCCAAGTCCGTCCGCCTGGCCCTCGCCGGCGAGCTGGTGCCGGACGCGGTCAACGTCCAGGGCGGCGTGATCGCCGAGGACGTCAAGCCCGGCCTCCCGCTCGCCGAGAAGCTCGGCCGGATCTTCACCGCGCTGGCGGGCGAGGTCGCGGTCCGGCTGGACGTCGAGGTGTACGGCGAGATCACCCAGCACGATGTCAAGGTGCTCGAACTCTCCGCGCTCAAGGGCGTGTTCGAGGACGTCGTCGACGAGACCGTCAGCTACGTCAACGCCCCGCTGTTCGCGCAGGAGCGCGGTGTCGAGGTGCGGCTGACCACCAGCTCGGAATCGGCCGAGCACCGCAACGTGGTCACCGTGCGCGGCACCCTCACCGACGGCGAGGAGGTCGCGGTCTCCGGCACCCTGGCCGGCCCCAAGCACCTCCAGAAGATCGTCGCCGTGGGCGAGCACGATGTGGACCTGGCCATGGCCGACCACCTCGTCTTCCTCCGCTACGCCGACCGGCCAGGTGTCGTCGGCACCGTCGGCCGCATCCTGGGCGAGGCCGGTCTGAACATCGCCGGCATGCAGGTCTCCCGCGCCGTGCCGGGCGGCGAGGCGCTGGTCGTCCTCACCGTGGACGACAACGTTCCGGCGGCCGTGCTCACGGAGATCGCCGAGGAGATCGGCGCAACGTCGGCCCGTACGGTCAACCTCGAGAACTGATCCTCCGCGGTCGGCTGCGTACGCTTCCGGGCCCGGCCCCGCTCCGGCGGGGCCGGGCCTCGCGTATGCGCGGACCGTGCCATGGGGTGTTCCGCCCGGCCCACGGGCCGGCCCGTACGCCCGGCCCCGCGGCTCGGCCCCTACAGCAGCGCGACCGCGCCACCTCAGAGCCGCTGCCCCTTCAGCGCCATGTGCAGCAGCAGCCGGTCCTCGCCCTCCGCCAGGTCCAGGCCGGTGAGCTGCTCCACCCGGGACAGCCGGTAGTAGAGCGTCTGCCGGTGGATGCCCAGGGCCGCCGCCGCGCGCCCGGCCTGCCCCGCGCAGTCCAGGAAGACCTCGGCCGTCCGCGCCAGCTCCCGCTGCGCGGTCCCCAGCAGCGGCACCACCGCCGGATCGGGGGCGGCGGGCGCGGGCAGACCGGTGAGCAGCCGGTACGGGCCGATGGCCGCCCACCGCGCGACCGGTCCCAGCCGCGCGTCGGCGCGGGCGGTACGGGCCGCCGCCACCGCCTCGTGCCACGCGGCGGGCAGGTCGTCCGGGCCCCGGCGGGGATCGCCGATCCCGGCCGCGGCACCCGGCCGTGCCGTCCGGACACCCGCGCGTGGCGAGCGCAGCAGGCGCTCGGCAGCGGTGTGCGCCGGTTCCAGCACGTTGGCGCCGCGCAGCCGCACCAGCGCGGCCAGCCCGTCCACCCCCGCGCCCGGAACGGCCGGGGTCACGCACATCGCCGCCACCCCCGGCTGCCCCGCGAGCACCGAGCCCGGCCCCTCCGCCACCGCGCCCTCGCCGTCGTCACCGCTGCGCCACGGCAGCACCGCGATCACGGCCAGCGGTCCGTCCGCCGCCGAACCGAGAGCGGCCCGCAGCCCGGCCGCGGCCGCCTCCCGGCCTGTCGCCGGCCCGGTGAGCAGGTCGTACAGCAGCTCGCCGGTCTCCGCGCCGGCCCGTGCCTCGGCGGCCAGGAGCTCGCCGATGCGGGCCGCGGTGCCCATCGCCTGGGCCAGCCGCGGGTCGGGCGGTGTGCCGGGGCCGCCGGTCTCCAGCACCGAGAGGTGCCCGTCGTCGAGCAGCCAGACATAGCCGAGGACCTGTCCGCGGTGCCGGACGGGCAGGCAGATCCGGCCCATCAGCACCCCGGCGGCCGGGTCCGGCGGGATGCGGACCGGGCCGGTGGCGCGGGCGATGCCGAACGCCTCGAACCACGCCCGCACCGCCGCCGTGGAGCGCCGGTGCAGGATCGAACGGGTGCGGACCGGGTCCATGGCCGGTTCACCGTCCGCGCCCTCGCTGTCGTGCGCCCCGAAGGCGATCAGCCCGAAGTCGCGGTCCTCCAGGGTCGCGGGGGCCCCGAGCACCGCCGAGATCTCGTCCACCAGCTGCTGATAGTCCCCGCGCACCGCCGATCCGGTCCCTTCCCGCCGCGCCTTCCGAGCCTTCGTTCCGCCGCCGAAGACCATTCTCATACAACTGTCTGAGATCCGGGCCACGGATGCGTGACAGCTGTTTATGGCCGCCGATCGGAGCGATCCTTAGGTTTCACGGTGGTTCTCCTTGCCGTTCCGGGCTGTTCCGTCGCGGCAGTCCGTACTTCTCGTGGAGGTGCCCCGTGCTGGGTCCCGTGCTCCTCGCCGCCGCGCGCAGCGACAGCATCCGCCGTATCGTCTCCGCCGCGCCGGTCACCCGCCCCGTGGTGGACCGTTTCGTCGCCGGTGAACGGCTGGACGAATCCATGGCGGCCGTGCGCGCGCTCGCCTCCCGCGGCCTGGAGGTCACCCTCGACCACCTCGGCGAGGACATCACCGACCCGGCGGAGGCCCTGCGCAACCGCGACGCGTACCTCGCGCTCGCCGAAGCCCTCGCCGGAGAGGGCCTGGGCGTCCGGGCCGAGATGTCGGTCAAGCTCTCGGCCTTCGGGCAGGCCCTGCCGGGCGGCCACGACCTGGCGCTGGCCAATGTCACCCCCGTCGTCGAGGCGGCCGCCGAGGCGGGCACCACGGTCACCCTCGACATGGAGGACCACACCACCGTCGACTCCACCCTCGCCATCCTCTCCGAGCTGCGGAAACGCTTCCCGCAGACCGGCGCCGTCGTGCAGTCCTACCTCTTCCGCACCGAGGACGACTGTCACGCGCTGGCCGGAGAAGGGTCGCGGGTGCGCCTGGTCAAGGGCGCCTACAAGGAGCCGGCGTCCGTCGCCTTCCAGGACAAGCGCGAGGTCGACCGGGCCTACGTCCGCTGCCTCAAGATCCTCATGGCCGGCGACGGCTACCCCATGATCGGGTCGCACGACCCGCGCATGGTCGCCATCGGCCAGGAGCTGGCCCACCAAGCGGGCCGCAAGCTCAACGAGTACGAGTTCCAGATGCTGTACGGCATCCGCGAGGCCGAGCAGCAGCGGCTCGTCGCGGAAGGGCACCGTATGCGGGTTTACATTCCGTATGGAACAGACTGGTATGGGTACTTCATGAGGCGTCTCGCGGAGCGCCCGGCCAACATGGCGTTCTTCCTGCGCTCACTCGCCACCCGCGGCTGAGCCCCACCGATCCCGTCCCCACCCACTCGATCGAAGGAGACAACGGCCACTATGGACGCTGTGACCCAGGTCCCCGCGCCGGTCAACGAGCCGGTGCACAGCTACGCACCCGGCAGCCCCGAGCGTGAGCGGCTCGAAGCCAAGCTCAAGGAGCTGGCCGACAACCCGATCGACCTTCCGATGACCATCGGCGGGGAGAAGCGGATGGGCGGCGGTGAGCGCTTCGACGTGGTCCAGCCGCACAACCACGCCTCCCGGCTCGGCACGTTCGGCAACGCCACGGAGCAGGACGCCCAGGACGCCGTCGACGCCGCCCTGGCCGCCGCCCCCGCCTGGCGCGCGCTGAGCTTCGACGACCGCGCGGCGATCATCCTCAAGGCCGCCGAGCTCCTGTCCGGCCCCTGGCGCGAGACGCTGGCCGCCTCCACCATGCTGGGCCAGTCCAAGACCGCGCAGCAGGCCGAGATCGACACGCCCTGTGAGCTCATCGACTTCTGGCGCTTCAATGTGCACTTCGCCCGCCAGATCATGGCGGAGCAGCCGATGGCCAACGCTCAGGGTGTCTGGAACCGCTCGGACCACCGGCCGCTCGAGGGCTTCGTCTACGCGATCACGCCCTTCAACTTCACCGCGATCGCGGGCAACCTCCCCACCGCCCCGGCCCTGATGGGCAACGTCGTGGTGTGGAAGCCGTCCCCGACCCAGACCCACGCCGCCGTGCTGCTGATGCAGCTCCTGGAGGAGGCCGGTCTGCCGAAGGGCGTCATCAACCTGGTGACCGGTGACGGCAAGGCCGTGTCCGACGTGGCCCTGAACCACCCGGACCTGGCCGGTATCCACTTCACCGGCTCGACCCGCACCTTCCAGTACCTGTGGAAGACGGTCGGCAACAACATCGAGAAGTACAAGACCTACCCGCGCCTGGTCGGCGAGACCGGTGGCAAGGACTTCATCGTCGCCCACCCGTCGGCCGACCCGGCGGTGCTGAAGACCGCGATGACCCGCGGCGCCTTCGAGTTCCAGGGCCAGAAGTGCTCCGCCGCCTCGCGTGCCTACGTGCCGCGCTCCATCTGGGAGAACGGCTTCAAGGAGGAGTTCGCGTCCGAGGTCGACTCGCTGACCATGGGCGACGTCGCCGACCTGTCGAACTTCATCGGCGCGGTGATCGACGACCGTTCCTTCGCCAAGAACAAGGCCGCCATCGACCGGGCCACGTCCGACCCGACCATCGAGGTCGTCGCGGGCGGTACCTACGACGACAGCGAGGGGTACTTCGTCCGCCCGACGGTCCTCGTCTCCACCGACCCGGAGAACGAGATCTTCAAGGACGAGTACTTCGGTCCGATCCTCGGCGTGCACGTCTACGACGACGAGAAGTACGACGAGATGCTGGAGCAGATGGAGTCCGCCTCGGCGTACGGCCTGACCGGCTGCGTCATCGCCCAGGACCGCGCCGCCGCGGCGGCCACCGGTGAGGCGCTGCGCTTCGCCGCGGGCAACTTCTACATCAACGACAAGCCGACCGGCGCGGTCGTCGGCCAGCAGCCGTTCGGCGGCGGTCGTGCCTCGGGCACGAACGACAAGGCCGGCGCCAAGCAGAACCTGATGCGCTGGACCTCGACCCGCTCCATCAAGGAGACCCTGGTCCCGCCGACGGACTACCGCTACCCGCACATGGGCTGACCCGGCCCCGCCGGTCACCCCGGCAGGTCCGGCCGCCCAGGCCGCCGCCCCCGCTCGGATCCCTTCCGGGCGGGGGCGGAGTGCGTTCGGCCCCGGCGGCAGGCGCGGGGGAGCGGGCGGGTGGCGGTGCGCCGGCCGGGCCCGGAACGGCAGGTGGTGTTCACCGTCCGGGCCGGGAACGGCGGGTGGTGTTCACCGTCCACGCCCGGGTGCGTCACGCTCCGCTCCGGGCCGGGCGCGTCAGCGGTTGACGGCCTGAGCCTCCTGGACCGTGACCTCGGTCGTCGTGCCGAACGTGCCGTCGGGGAGGTCACCGCCCTGGCCGTCGGAGCCCTCCCAGGAGATCTTCCAGGTGAGCGTGGCCTTGAACGGGAACGGCCCGTCCTGGGAGGCCCGCAGATAGGTCAGCCCGCACGGCGGTGTGCGGTCGCCCTGGCCCTTGGTGTACGGCGTGCCGATGCGGCCGTCCTCGATCGGGCACTCCCCGGAGGCCGGGTGCAGCTCGGCGTCCTCGGTACCGGGGTCCAGCCGGAGGGAGACCGGGGTGGCGGTGGTGGTCGCGGAGATGCCCAGGGCGTCGATGGACGCGGTGACGGACACGGGCTTGAACGCGGCCTCGTCCAGCCAGGCCCAGGTCGGCAGATTCACCGTCTGCCGGGCGTCGGGGGAGAGCTCCACCTCGGTGTCCGGGACACGGATCTTGTCGTACGCGAGCTCGCCGAGCATTTCCGGGGTCACGGCGTTGGGGACGTTCGGCGGGTCGCCCTTGTCCACCCAGAAGGTGGGTTTGTCGCAGGAGAGCGCGGCCGGTTCCGCGATGCGGTCCGGATTGGCCACCGAATCCCACCAGAAGCCCTCGTCCTGCTTGTCGAGGTTGAAGTCCTTGTAGGGTTCCCCGCCTTCATAGCGTTTGCGCTGCGCCGCGTCCCACTCATAGCCGGTGGAGCCGGCCTCCCAGATGGGTTCGACATAGGCCTTGAACTGCTTCGCCGTCCACTTCGGCTGGTACCAGCACGGTGGCGGGGTCCAGTCGCCCGCCGGCGTGACCGGCCCGGCCCCGCCGCCCTTTCCGTTCCGGGACTGGTCGAAGTGGATGGCCATGGCGGAAGCGGAAATGTCGTTGCCGGACTTGTCGCCGGAGGTGTGCTCGCTCGGATTCTGCGATCCGTTGCCGAAGTCGTCCGCCGCCAGAGCGACCGACGGAACGGTCATCACGATTCCGAGAGCCGAGGCCACGACAGCCGCGACCGCAGAGCGGTCCTTCCTCACGGCCGGCACTGTGCGGCCCCTCTCTGCGAGAGCATCTTCTCAGTGACCCAGACGCCCTGGTCGTTCTTCCTCATCGAGGTGTTGTAGAACACGTAACTGTTCTTGGTCACCGGTGTTTTGTCGACCTTGTCGGTCTTGATGTACCGGTTGAACGCCTTGCTCTGGTCCTCGCAATACACCAACGACGCCGTCCCGCCCTTCACCGAGACCGCTGCTTTGAAGAAGCGGTAGGTTCCTGTGGTGCGTGCCTTGTGGTCGACAAAGCGCTTCACATAGACCTCTGTTCCTGCTGCGGCCTCTCCCTCGGAGTAGAAGCGGTAGGCCTCGTGCAGCGGGTCCTGCTCGGCGAGCGCCATGTCCGTGGCCTTGATGAACTGTTCGCCGTCATGGAGTACGGCCTTCTCCGTGGCATCACCGGTGGACGGCCAGTTGAAGATGTACGTCAGGTCCTTCGGCAGAGCGATCTTCGGTCTGTCCGTCGATTCCTCCGTCTTGGACGCGCTCGGGGAGGCCTGTTCCTTGCTGTCCCGGGCTCCGGCGATCCTGTCGCCGTCCTTGGTCTTGTCGTCACCTCCCCCGCAGGCGGTCAGCAACAGTGCTCCGGCTGCGGCGAGTGCGGCGGCAGCGGGCAGGGAAGGGCGGTTCACGGTCGACTCCCGGTGGGGCGAGGGCTGAATGGGTGACGTGACGCTATCGGTGGGCCCCGGCCACCGCCAGTGTTTCTGTGGTCTCCCGGAGTCGTATACCGCCCTTTCGTAATCCTTTCGTGTGGTGTTCACCGGCGAGGTCGCAGATATCAGGAAGGTCGACCGGCTCCGCGGTCGGCATCGCGGGGCGGCTGCTACGCCACCGCCCGGCGGAATGCGGCAGTTTGCGCGCTACGTGGGCCGGAGTCCCTGCAACAGCGTTGATTCCACCGGGCGTTCACCACATGCGCCGAGAGTCGCCCGCCACGGCTGCGGCCCTCTTCATCGCCGGCACTCCGCCGCCCCTCGCCGGGAAACGATGCGGGTCGTCCGCCATACGCCTGCGTCGCTCTTCCTCGGGACGGTGTTGTAGACCACATAGCTGTTCTCGCCGGCCCGGAGTGATCTTCGCCTTCCCGGTCCTCAGGTCCTTGCTGTAGCCCTTGCTCTCGTCCGCGCAGTAGCTGAGCGAAGCGGTATCGGCGTTCTTGATCGTCACCTTGCGGTCGAAATGGTGAACCGTGCCGGTCATGCCGAGCCGCGCGTCCTTGAATTGCCGGACCCAGTCCTTGCCCGCCCGGAGCGCTCGCCTTGCGGAGCAGTGGGCGAGTGTCCGGTGCTGCAGGTCTGTGCCCGTGATGGCCGCGTCGACGGCTCGGATGGTGGAACGCTACCGGTGGGTCCGCTCGCAGCCCATGGGTGTCCGCTCTCTCCCCGCACTTGGAGACAGGCCTTCCGTAGCCCGTTCGTGTGATGTTCGCCGTCGGCGTCTCAGATAGTAGGAAGTCCGAGTAACTGTGCAGACAGCGCGAGCCGGCTGTCTTACGTTTGTAGAAGCCGAACGTCTTCGCTCCATCCAGCGACAGGCGGGTGAGTGGTGGTGCCCCCACGCAGGTGACCCCTGCCGCACCGCAGCCCCGCCCTCCGGCGATCCGATCAGATCCGCATGTTCTCGGGGATCTTCTCTTCGCTCTGGTATTGGAGACGCGTCATGACTGAGCCCACCCGTCGGGTCCGCCACGCCGCCCACCGCACCGCCGACACCACCGCCCGGAAGAACGCCGCCGCCGCTCTGCAGCGCGCGCTGGACCGCCGGGACAACGGCGGTTCCACCGGGCACTGACCCGCCCGTCCGCCGCAGGCTGCCTGCGGCGGACCCGCCGGCCGGGCCCGCGGCCCGCACCCCGGCTCCTCTCGACACCGTCATCCGGCAACACCGTCATCCGGCGACCCGGTGCTCCGCCCCACGTGATTCCGCATGCGTGAGGTGTGGGCCCGGGTCTCCGGTGTTTCCTCCGCGCGCTGATGGGCCGGAGGCCGCCCGGTCCTGCCAGGCGCTCGGTCTCGCCCAGCGCCCGGTCCCGCCCAGCGCTCGGTCCTGCCCACCGCTCTGCCTCACCGAGCGGCCGCCCGCTGCGACGCCGCCGTACGGCCCCCGCGACAGCCGAGCGGCCCTCCGTTGCGGAGGACCGCCCGTGCCGCGTGCCGGTCACCCGCCGTCCGGCCGGTGACCTCCGGCGCTCAGCTCTGCCGGTTCTGCCCGCTCTGCCCGCGCGCGATCTCGAAGGCGTCGATGCGCTCGCCGCTCTCCGCCAGCGCCGTCACCTTCAGCTTCGGCCGTGCCCCCGGCACCGCCTCCACCGCCAGGAACGAGAAGCCGGTGTAGCGGACGCGTGACCACTCCACGGTGTCCGGGTTCGGGATCCGCGACTTGGTCCAGTGGAAGGTGACGATGTGGTCGCGGTCGTCCACGTGTCCCTCGTAGCTGTCCGGAACGCCCGGCCCGAAGCTGTAGAGCTCCTTGCCCGCGCCGCCCGCCGTGACGTACACGATGCCGTCGCGGGTCGGGTCGGTGGTCGCGCCGACCGGGACCGGCTTGCCCACCTCCCCGTCCTTGATCGCGTCGGTCCGCTCGTAGACGTGGTTGTGCCCGTTGATCACCAGGTCGACCTGGTGCTTCGCGAGCAGGTCGCCCCAGGCGTCCCGCACACCGCCGTCCGAGGCGTGGGTGGCCGTGGAGTACATGCAGTGGTGGAAGAAGACCACGACGAAGTCGATGCCGGGCTGCGCGCGCAGCTGCTTCAGACGCTTGTCCAGCCAGGCGGTCTGCTGGCCGCCGGTGCAGTCCTGGTTCGCCGGGATCTCGTAGCTGACGTCGTTGGCGTCCAGGGCCACCACGCCGACGTTCCCGTAGGTGAAGGCGTAGATGCCGGGCGCCTTCGACGAGTCGGGGCCGTTCTCCGGGAGCGACCAGCGGGCGGCCTGGCCGCCGTAGCCGTCGGGGGAGTACCAGGCCTCCATGTCGTGGTTGCCGGTCGTCACCATCCACGGCACGCTCGCCGCCACCGACTCGGTCTGGGCCAGGAACTGGTCCCAGACCCGGGCGTCGTAGGTGTCCGACTCCTTGCCGTGGCCGGAGGAGTCGGCGTAGCAGATGTCGCCCGCGTGCAGGTGGAACGACGGGTTCTGGCCCAGGATCAGCTGGTCGTTGGCGAGGGCGTCGTAGCTCACGCCCTGGTCGCCGAAGGCGGTGAAGACGAACTTCTCCGGCTCGGCCGGGGCGGTGCGGAAGGTGCCGATGGTGGACAGGCGGCTCGCCTCGGTGGGGTCGAAGCCGTCGTGCCCCACGCCGTAGTAGTAGGTGGTGCCCGGGCGCAGGCCGTCCAGCGCCGCGTGCAGGTAGTACTGGTCGACGGCGGGGAGGTCCTTCGACAGCGAGGGGGTGTGCAGATCGCGCACCTCGGCCTCGATCTTCCGGCTCAGCTCCCAGGGCTTCAGCCCCACGCGGAGGTACGGCCGCTTGACGGCGAACGGGACCTGCCAGGAGATCCGCATCTGGGTCTTCGGGTCGGCGCCGAAGGCCAGGTGGCGGCCGAACGGGGCGACCAGGGAGCCGTCGACCTTCGCGGTCGCGGCGGCGGTGATCAGGGTGGGGGTAGCGGCGCCGGCCGTGGTCGTACCGGAACCGGCGAGCAGGCCGACGCCCCCGGCGGCGGCCGCGGTGGCGGCGCTGCCGCGCAGAATGCGGCGGCGCGACAGCTTGCTGCGCAGATATTCGTGCTGCTCGGGCATGCTCATCCGGTCCTGGAGCTGGTCCGGTATGCCGACCCGGGGGGTGTGGGGGGACGCGGGACGGGCCCCGCGGTGCGATGGGGTCATGCGGAACAACTTGCCAGTAACTTCCAACTCCCCGCTATACAAAGGGTGAACGAATTGCGTCGACCAAGCGGGAAACGGAATCCCGCCGGAGACCGCCTGTCCGTATGGCGGACACCGCGTGTCGGTACATGGGACGCGGGAGTAGGGTGCGGACATGTCTCGCAGCATCGATCTCGCAGTGATCCCCGGTGACGGCATCGGCCAGGAAGTCGTGGCCCAGGGCCTCAAGGTCCTCTCCGCGGTGCTTCCGCAGGACACGAAGCTGGAGACCCGGAGTTACGACCTCGGCGCCCGCCGCTGGCACGCCACGGGGGAGACCCTCCCCGACGCGGATCTGGAGTCGCTGAAGCAGCACGACGCGATCCTGCTCGGCGCGATCGGCGACCCGTCCGTGCCGTCCGGCGTGCTGGAGCGCGGGCTCCTGCTGAAACTGCGCTTCGCCTTCGACCACTTCATCAACCTGCGGCCGTCGAAGCTGTTCCCGAACACCGCGACGCCGCTTCAGGGCCGCCCGGACATCGACTTCGTCGTGGTCCGCGAGGGCACCGAGGGCCCGTACGTCGGCAACGGCGGCTCCCTGCGCACCGGCACCCCCGCCGAGGTGGCCACCGAGGTCAGCCTGAACACGGCCTACGGGGTGGAGCGGGTCGTACGGGACGCGTACGAGCGCGCCCAGGCCCGGCCGCGGAAGAAGCTGACGCTGGTCCACAAGAACAACGTGCTGGTGCACGCCGGGCACCTCTGGAAGCGGATCTTCGACACGGTCGGCGCGGAGTACCCCGAGGTCACCACCGACTACCTGCACGTGGACGCGGCGACGATCTTCTTCGTCACCCAGCCCGAGCGGTTCGACGTGATCGTCACCGACAACCTCTTCGGCGACATCCTCACCGACCTCGCCGCCGCCGTCACCGGCGGGATCGGCCTCGCCGCCTCCGGCAACATCAACCCGACCGGGGCCTTCCCGTCGATGTTCGAGCCGGTGCACGGCTCCGCGCCCGACATCGCGGGCCAGGGCAAGGCGGACCCGACCGCCACGGTGCTCTCCGTCGCGCTCCTCCTCCGGCACCTCGGCTACACCGCCGAGGCCGCCCGGATCGAGGAGGCCGTGGCCGCCGACCTCGCCGAGCGGGACGGCGCCCGGACGACCGACGAGATCGGCGACGCGCTCGCCGCCCGGGTGTCCGGCTGACCCACGCCCGTACCGCCGGGCCGCAGGCCCGGTGACAACCCGAATTGCGCACCGGCCCCCGCCCTCCGACGGCGGGGGCCGACGCGTGAGCGCCGCGCGCGAGCGCGGCATGCCGGTGACATATCTCGCGCCGGAGCGCCCGGCCGCTGGGCAAGGGCGGTGCCGGGTGCGACCATGTTGCGGGCCGCGCCGTCGACCCCGCGCGGGCGCCGGTTTCCGCTCCGCGACGCGTGCCCTGATAATCGGACACGTGGCCGCACCCGGGAAGCAGCTCGGACGTCACTCACAGCGCCGGAGGCGAAGCGTGCGGTCCGACACGACCTCTTGGTGAAGGACACGCAGACATGACGACGCCCTCGATCGAGCTCAAGCCCTCCTCGCACCCGCTGTCGGCAGCGGAGCGGGAGGCCGCGCTGGCCAACCCCGGCTTCGGCCGCCACTTCACCGACCACATGGTCACGATCAGGTGGACGGAGGGCCGCGGCTGGCACGACGCGCAGCTCGTGCCGTACGCGCCGCTGTCGGTCGACCCGGCCAACATGACCCTGCACTACGCCCAGACGATCTTCGAAGGGCTGAAGGCGTACCGGCAGCCCGACGGCACCGTCGCCACCTTCCGGCCGGAGCAGAACGCCCAGCGCTTCCAGGCCTCCGCCCGCCGGATGGCCATGCCGGAGCTCCCGGCCGACCTCTTCATCGCGGCCTGCGACGCCCTGGTGGCCCAGGACGAGGCCTGGGTGCCGGGCGAGGGCGAGCAGTCGCTCTACCTGCGGCCCTTCATGTTCGCCACCGAGGTCGGCCTCGGGGTCCGGCCCGCCAACGAGTACCTCTTCATGGTCATCGCCTCGCCCGCCGGCGCGTACTTCCCGCGCGGCGTGCAGCCGGTCTCGGTGTGGCTCTCCGAGGAGTACGTCCGGGCCGCCCCCGGCGGCACCGGCGCCGCGAAGGCGGGCGGCAACTACGCCGCGTCCCTCGTCGCCCAGGCGCAGGCCGCCGAGCAGGGCTGCGACCAGGTGGTCTGGCTGGACGCCATCGAGCGCCGCTGGATCGAGGAGATGGGCGGCATGAACCTGTACTTCGTGTACCGCGGGGCGGACGGCGCGCGGCGCATCGTCACCCCCGAGCTGTCCGGCTCGCTGCTCCCCGGCATCACCCGCGCCTCGCTGCTGCAGATCGCCGAGGACCTCGGCTACGAGGTCGCGGAGAGCCGGATCTCGGTGGAGGACTGGCGCAACGGCAACGCCGACGGGTCGCTGACCGAGGTCTTCGCCTGCGGCACCGCGGCCGTGATCACCCCGGTCGGCTCGGTGAAGTCGGCCCGGGGCGACTGGACCGTGGGCGACGGCGAGCCCGGTGAGGTCACCATGCGGCTGCGCAGGGCGCTGCTGGACATCCAGACCGGCGCGGCCCCCGACACCCACGGCTGGATGCACCCGCTCGGCGGCTGACGCACCGCCCGGAACGGCAGGGGACGTAGGCCCCGGAATGACAGGGGACGTACGGCCTGGAACGACAGCAGACGGCGGCACCGGAGGGATCCGGGGCCGCCGTCCGTCGTTGCTGCCGCCGGCCACCGGTCCACGCGGCGTCGGGCCCGCCGCGCCGCCGGGTACGCCCGGTCCGCCCCACCACGGTGAACGCAACGTACGCAAGTACGCGTGATCGTTGCGGCGGGCACCCTTGCCGCGCACCGCCCGCTCCGGCAGCGTGACCCGCCATGGGACGACAGCACTGGAAGAAGATCTGGGTCGGCTCGGCCGGCAACATGGTCGAGTGGTTCGACTGGTTCGTGTACGCGAGCTTCGCCACCTATTTCGCCGGCTCGTTCTTCCCCAGCGGCAACCCCACCGCGCAACTGATGAACACCGCGGGCATCTTCGCCGTCGGCTTCTTCATGCGCCCGGTCGGCGGCTGGCTGCTGGGCCGGGTCGGTGACCGCAAGGGCCGCAAGGCCGCGCTGACGCTCACCGTCACCCTGATGTCGGCCTCGGCGGTGCTCATCGCCGTCGCGCCGACCTACGCGGTCGCCGGCTACGGCGGCGCGGCCGTGCTGCTCGTCGCCCGCCTCCTCCAGGGACTCTCGGTCGGCGGCGAGTACGCGGCCAGCGCGACCTACCTCACCGAGGCGTCCGCCCCCGGCCGCCGCGGCTTCGCCTCCAGCTTCCAGTACGTCTCGATGACGGCCGGCCAGCTCGTCGGCCTCGGGCTGCAGATCGTGCTCCAGCGCACCCTGTCCGACGAGGCGCTGCACAGCTGGGGCTGGCGCATCCCGTTCATCATCGGCGCGCTCGGCGCCGCGGTGGTCTTCTACCTGCGGCGGAACATGCTGGAGACCGAGGTGTACGAGGCGGCCGACGGCTCCGGCGGCCCGGCGGAGGAGCAGCGCGGCACGCTCACCGCGCTGTGGCGGCACCGGCGCGAGGCGTTCCTGGTCATCGCCCTGACCATGGGCGGCACGGTGGCGTACTACACCTACACCACCTATCTGACGAAGTACCTCTCCAACTCGGCCGGTCTCCCCAAGCAGACCGCGACCCTGGTCAGCTTCTGCGCCCTGCTGGTCTTCATGTGCCTGCAGCCGCTCGCCGGGCTGCTGTCCGACCGGATCGGCCGCCGCCCGCTGCTGATCACCTTCGCGGTCGGCTCCACCTTCCTCACCGTGCCGATCATGACGATGCTGCGGGACGCGGGCAGCTTCTGGCCGGCGTTCGGCCTGGCCCTGCTCGCCCTGGTGGTCGTCACCGGCTACACCTCGATCAACGCCTGTGTGAAGGCCGAGCTGTTCCCGACCGGCATCCGCGCCCTCGGCGTCGCGCTGCCGTACGCCATCGCCAACGCCCTGTTCGGCGGTACCGCGGAGTACGTCGCCCTGTGGTTCAAGGACGGCGGCATCGAGTCCGGCTACTACTGGTACGTCGCAGGCTGCGCGGCGGTCTCCCTCGTCGTCTACCTGACCATGCGCGAGACCCGGGACATCGATCTGCACCGCGTCGGCTCGGACCCGGCCGCCACGGCGGACCCGGGCGAGCAGGCCACCGTCGGCGCCCGCTGAGTTGGACGGCTGCGGCCGGCGCGCGGTGGACGGCCCCGCGCGCGGCCACCACCCGGCACCGCCAACCCGCTGCGCCGGCCCGGCTCCGGGGAGGGGCGCGCCACCGGTCCGTTCCGGCGGCGCGCCCACATGGTGAGACCCTGTCCCGTGTCGGGAGCATTCCGTGCCAGACTGCCCCCGTGCTCTCGTTCGTCATGATTATTGGCAGCAGGCGCGCCGGTCCGCAGTGACCGCACCGTGGTGACGACCACCCGGAGCGGACACCGTGTCCTCAGACCCGCGCGCAGACCTCTCGCTACCCGCGAGGGGTTTTTTCGTTTCCCGGCCACCTTCACCGGGGGCGGAGCGCAAGGGACCCTTGGGAGGGACTCCTCCAGCCACCGCTGGCGGACCCCACCGAGCGGCTGGGGGAGGTGGAGCCGGTCTTCCCCTGGCCTTCGGCACGGGGACCCCAGGTAGACCGAGATCCCGACACAGGAGTCAGATCAGCATGAAGGACGCAACCGGCCCCGATCGTCCCGGGGACGACTTCCACGTCTTCGACACCACCCTGCGCGACGGCGCACAGCGCGAGGGCATCAGCCTCACCGTCGCGGACAAGCTGACCATCGCCCGGCACCTGGACGACTTCGGCGTGGGCTTCATCGAGGGCGGCTGGCCCGGCGCCAACCCCCGGGACACGGAGTTCTTCGCCCGCGCGCAGGCCGAGATCGACTTCCGGCACGCCCAGCTCGTCGCCTTCGGCTCCACCCGCCGGGCCGGCGTCGCCGCCGCGGACGATCCGCAGGTCAAGGCGCTGGTCGCCTCCGGCGCCCCGGTGATCACCCTGGTCGCCAAGTCCCACGACCGGCATGTGGAGCTGGCGCTGCGGACCACGCTGGACGAGAACCTGGCCATGATCCGGGACACCGTGGAGTACCTCCGCTCCGAGGGCCGGCGGGTCTTCCTCGACTGCGAGCACTTCTTCGACGGCTACCGGGCCAACCCCGGGTACGCCAAGCAGGTCGTGCGCACGGCGTCCGAGGCCGGGGCGGACGTGGTGGTGCTCTGCGACACCAACGGCGGCATGCTGCCCGCCCAGATCCAGGCGGTCGTCGCCACCGTCCTGGCCGACACCGGCGCCCGGCTGGGCGTCCACGCCCAGGACGACACCGGCTGCGCCGTCGCCAACACCCTGGCCGCCGTGGATGCGGGCGCCACCCATGTGCAGTGCACCGCCAACGGCTACGGCGAGCGGGTGGGCAACGCCAACCTGTTCCCCGTGGTGGCCGCGCTCCAGCTGAAGTACGGGCGGCAGGTGCTGCCGGACGGCGCGCTGGCGGAGATGACCCGGATCTCGCACGCCATCGCCGAGGTCGTCAACCTCACCCCCGCCACCCACCAGCCCTACGTCGGCGTCTCCGCCTTCGCGCACAAGGGCGGGCTCCACGCCTCGGCGATCAAGGTCGACCCGGACCTGTACCAGCACATCGACCCCGAACTGGTCGGCAACACCATGCGGATGCTGGTCTCCGACATGGCCGGCCGCGCCTCCATCGAGCTCAAGGGCAAGGAGCTGGGCGTCGACCTCGGCGGCGACCGCGACCTGGTCGGCCGGGTCGTGGCACGGGTCAAGGAGCGGGAGCTGGCGGGCTACACCTACGAGGCCGCCGACGCCTCGTTCGAACTGCTGCTGCGCGGGGAGCTGGAGGGCCGGGACCGGCGCTACTTCCGCGTCGAGTCCTGGCGGTCCATCGCCGAGACCCGCCCGGACGGCACGCACGCCAACGAGGCCACGGTGAAGCTGTGGGCCAAGGGGGAGCGGATCGTCGCGACCGCGGAGGGCAACGGTCCGGTCAATGCCCTCGACCGGGCGCTGCGCATCGGACTGGAGCGCATCTACCCCCAGCTGGCGCAGCTGGAGCTGGTCGACTACAAGGTCCGCATCCTGGAGGGCAAGCACGGATCGGAGTCCACCACCCGGGTGCTGGTCTCGACGAGCGACGGCAGGGGCGAGTGGTCGACCGTCGGCGTCGCGGAGAACGTCATCGCCGCGTCCTGGCAGGCGCTGGAGGACGCGTACACCTACGGGCTGCTGCGGGCGGGCGTGGAGCCGCAGGAGTAGCAGGAGCAGCCGGCCCGGGACAGCGGCGTGCCCCGGCGGGACCGAGTGGTCACCGCCGGGGCACGGCTGTGCGCGGCAGGCTCCGGCGCGCGGGCCGGAGCCTGAGCGGGGGGCAGCACTCGGGCCGACCCTGGGCCCGGCCCTGGGCCCGGCCCGCGGAACCGCAGCGCGGGCTCCGGACCGCAGCTCGGTTCCGCGGGCTCAGGGCTGCGGCCAGGGCTGCGGCCCAGGGCTGTGGCTCAGGCCTGCGGCGCCGACCGGATCGCGGAGATGTCGAACGTCAGCTTCACCTTGTCGCTGACCATGACCCCGCCGGTCTCCAGCGCGGCGTTCCAGGTCAGGCCCCAGTCCGAGCGGAGGATCTCGGCGCCGCCCTCGAAGCCCACCCGCTCGTTGCCGTAGACGTCGGTGGCGGAGCCGTGGAACTCCAGGTCGATGGCGAGCGGCCGGGTGACGTCCTTGATCGTCAGGTCGCCGGTGATCCGGTAGGAGTCGCCGCCGGTCCGCTCCGCGGCGGTGCTGCGGAAGGTCATCAGCGGGAACCGCTCGGCGTCGAAGAAGTCGCCGCCCCGCAGATGCCCGTCGCGGTCCGCGATCCCGGTGTCCACGCTCGCGATCCGGACGTCCAGGGACGCGCCGGAGCGCGCGGGGTCGCCGCCGTCCAGGCGCAGGGTGCCCTCGTAGTCGCCGAACGCGCCGCGGACGTTGGTGACCATGGCGTGCCGGACCGTGAAGCCGATGGTGCTGTGCGCGGGGTCGATGGTGTAGTCGCCGGTCAGCGCGGCCAGGGCGGGGTCCGCCTCGAGCACGGCGGCTGCGGTGGCGGTACGGGTGTTCTGCTTGCGGTTGAACAGAGCCATGGCTCCTCCTCGAAGCGATTTTGTTTAACCTTCAACGAGATGCACTGTAGACCCATGTTGTTCAATGTTCAACCTTCGGGGTGGGGGTCTTCGTGCGCCCCGGCCGCGCGCCGCTCCGGAGTGTCATGCGCATTGCCGCCGCATGCCCCGAGTGCTACGCCTGGTCCGACACATGGCGCCATCGGCCCGGACACCACCGCCCGGACATCGCCGCCTGGACACCACCGCCCGGGCGGGAGGCGCCGGACGAGGCCCGCACGAGGCCCGGACCGGCGAGCGGCAGCCGCACCGCCGCGACCGCCCCCGCGCCGGGCGCCCCGACGGAAGGACTCGCCGTGCCCCTGCCGCCCGACCGGTCCCGCCGCAGCCTCCTCGCCGCCCTCGGCGCGACCGCGCTCACCTGGGCGGTCGCCGAGCCCGGCCGGGCCGCCGCGGCCCCGCCCCCCGATGGCCGGCTCCCCGACGGCCGGCTCCCCGGCGACCCGCCCCCCGACGACCCGTTCGCCGCGCTCCGGCAGCGCTGGCTCACCCTCCTGCTGGGCACCGGCTACGACCCGGCCGCCGAGCCGTACGCCTCCCGGCTGCGGGAGACCGGCGGGCTCGCCCGCACCTTCCGGTCGGGCATGCGGCCGGACGAGCGGTCCCTGTGGCCCGACTGTCCCTTCGACCCGCCCGCCGGCATCACCCGCAGCTACCAGCGGCTCGCCACCATGGCGCGGGCCTGGGCCCAGCCCGGCACCGGCCTCACCGGGGACGCCGGCCTCGCCGCCGATGTCGTCCGCGGCCTGGACCACCTCGACGCCCGGATCTACCACCCCGCCACCACGCCCTACGGCAACTGGTGGGAGTGGCGGATCGGCAGCCCCCGGCTGCTGCTCGACACCCTGGCGGTGCTGGACGACCGGCTCGACCCGGCCCGGCGCTCGGCGTACCTGGCCGCCGTCGACCACTTCGTCCCGGACTCCGCGCTCGGCGACTACACCGGCACCAGCACCGGCGCCAACCGGGTCGACCTGTGCCGCGTCGTCGCGCTCCGCGGCCTCCTCGGCCGGGCACCCGCCAAGCTGGCGCTGGCCCGGGACGCCCTCTCGCCCGTCCTCCCGTACGTGACCAGCGGCGACGGCCTCTACGCCGACGGCTCGTTCATCCAGCACAGCTGGGTCGCCTACACCGGCACCTACGGCCATGTCCTGCTGGACGGGCTCGGCCGGCTCCTCACCCTGCTCGCCGGGTCGGCCTGGGAGGTCACCGACCCCCGGCGGCAGATCGTCCTCGACAGCGTGGAGCGGGCCTTCGCCCCGTTCCTGCTGGACGGCCTGGTGATGGACAGCGTCAGCGGGCGCGCCATCAGCCGGGGCGTGCTGCTGGCGGACGAGCGCCGCGTCATGCGCAGCGACCACTACCACGGCCACCAGCTCGTCGCCGCGATCACACTGCTCGCCGGGGCCGCCTCCGCCGCCGAACGGGACCGCTGGCACGCCATGGTCCGCGGCTGGATCGCCCGGGACACCACCAGTCCCGTCCTCACCGACCCGCAGTTCGACGTGGCGGACCTGGCCCGGCTGGCCGCGGTCGCGAAGGCCCCCGGGCCCGCCGCCCCCGAGCCCGTCGGCCACCGGCTCTTCCCCGCGATGGACCGGGCCGTCCACCGGCGCCCCGGCTGGGCCGCCAACCTGTCGATGGCGTCGGCGCGCATCGCCCACTACGAGAACGGCAACGGCGAGAACCCCCGCGGCTGGCACACCGGCTCCGGGATGCTCCTGTGGTGGGCGGACGGCGGCGGAGGCCAGTACACCGACTGTTTCTGGCCGACCGTCGACTGGTACCGGCTGCCCGGCACCACCGTGTCCGCCAAGCGCCTCGCCGACAACGAGGGCGGCGGCTGGGGCGAGCCCAGGCCCGACGCCCGGTGGGTCGGAGGCGTGAGCGACGGCGAGTTCGCGGCCGTCGGCCAGCATCTGAAGGGCCTGGCGAGCACCCTCGACGCCCGGAAGTCCTGGTTCTGCGCCGACGACGCCGTCATCTGCCTCGGGGCCGGGATCACCGCCCGGGACGGCGCCCGGGTGGAGACCGTGGTGGACAACCGCAACCTGGGGGAGCGGGGCACTCCGGCGCTCACCGTCGACGGCTGGATCCAGCCGTCCGCCCCCGGCCGCCGGCGGACCTTCCGCCGCGCCCACTGGGCCCACCTCGCCGGCCACGGCGGCTATGTCTTCCCCGGCGGCGCCCGGCTCGACGCCCTGCGCGAGGAGCGCACCGGCTCCTGGCACGACATCAACACCGGCGGCTCACCCGACCCGCTCACCCGTCGCTGGCTCACCCTCTGGCACGACCACGGCACCGACCCCGAGGGCGCCTGCTACGCGTATCTGCTGATGCCCGGCGCGAGTCCGCGGGCCGTCGCCGCCCGCGCCGCCGACCGGCACTGGCTGACCGTCCTCGCCAACACCCCCCGGTGCCAGGGCGTCGCCGTGCCCTCGCTCGGCCTGACCGCGGCCAATTTCTGGACGGGCGGCTCGGCCGGCCCGCTCACCGTCTCCGGGCCGGCCGCGGTCCTGGTGCGCCGCCGCGGACCGGACGCCGAGGTCCGGATCGCCGACCCCGCGCGGTCCGGGGTTCCGCTGGAGCTGTGCTGGGCGCGGCCGGTCCGCCGGGTCACCGCCCTCGACCCCGGGGTCGAGGTGCTGGCCACCGGGCGGTCCCTGCGTTTGCGGGTCGCGGCCGGTACCGCGGGTCACACGTATGGCTGTACGGTCGCCCTCGGGTGAACGCCGGGGGCACGCGGGCGCACAGTTGTGGGATCCTCACAGCCAGGGCCGCCCCCAGTCGTGAATAGTGGGGCGTTCAGGTGGTGGTTCTGTCCAAGGGTTCCAGGAAAACCGGCGGGACACTGTACGAAGTCGACGGGCCGTTTTCGGGGGACCTGTTCGTAGGGTCGATACATGACCCTTCTCGACGAGACGCCCAGTGGGGCGAGCGATACCCGTGGGCGGGTGGCCGAGCTCCGCGCGATCCGTGAGCAGGCCCACCGCGGGCCCAGTGACCGGGCGACCGAGGCCCAGAAGGCCAAGGGCAAGCTGACCGCGCGCGAGCGTATCGACCTCCTCCTCGACGAGGGGTCGTTCCGCGAGGTGGAGCCCCTGCGGCGGCACCGCGCGACCGGCTTCGGCCTGGAGGCGAAGAAGCCCTACACCGACGGTGTCGTCACCGGGTGGGGCACGGTCGAGGGGCGGACGGTCTTCGTCTACGCCCACGACTTCCGGATCTTCGGCGGCGCGCTGGGCGAGGCCCACGCCACCAAGATCCACAAGATCATGGACATGGCCATCTCCGCGGGTGCTCCGCTGGTGTCGCTGAACGACGGCGCCGGCGCCCGTATCCAGGAGGGCGTCTCCGCCCTCGCCGGCTACGGCGGCATCTTCCAGCGCAACACCAAGGCCTCCGGCGTCATCCCGCAGATCTCGGTGATGCTCGGCCCCTGCGCCGGCGGCGCGGCCTACTCCCCGGCCCTCACCGACTTCGTGTTCATGGTCCGGGACACCTCCCAGATGTTCATCACCGGCCCGGACGTCGTCCGTGCGGTGACCGGTGAGGAGATCACCCAGAACGGCCTCGGCGGCGCGGACGTGCACGCCGAGACCTCCGGCGTCTGCCACTTCGCGTACGACGACGAGGAGACCTGCCTCGCCGAGGTCCGCTACCTCCTCACGCTGCTCCCGCAGAACAACCGGGAGAACCCCCCGACGCACACCGCCGAGGACCCGGCCGACCGGCGCGGCGAGGCGCTGCTGGACCTGGTCCCGGCGGACGGCAACCGGCCGTACGACATGCGCAAGGTCATCGAGGAGCTCGTCGACGACGGCGACCTCCTGGAGGTCCACGAGCGCTGGGCCACCAACATCATCTGTGCGCTGGCCCGGCTCGACGGACAGGTGGTCGGCATCGTCGCCAACCAGCCGCAGTCGCTGGCCGGCGTGCTGGACATCGAGGCGTCCGAGAAGGCCGCCCGCTTCGTCCAGATGTGCGACGCCTTCAACATCCCGATCGTCACCCTGCTCGACGTCCCCGGCTTCCTGCCCGGCGTCGGCCAGGAGCACGGCGGCATCATCCGGCACGGCGCGAAGCTGCTCTACGCCTACTGCAACGCCACCGTGCCCCGGATCTCGGTCGTCCTGCGCAAGGCCTACGGCGGCGCCTACATCGTCATGGACTCCCAGTCCATCGGCGCCGACCTCACCTACGCCTGGCCGACCAACGAGATCGCCGTGATGGGCGCCGAGGGCGCCGCCAACGTCATCTTCCGCAAACAGATCGCCGAGGCCGACGACCCCGAGGCCATGCGGGTGCGCATGGTCAAGGAGTACAAGGCCGAGCTGATGCACCCGTACTACGCGGCCGAGCGCGGGCTCGTCGACGACGTCATCGACCCCGCCGACACCCGCCACGTGCTGATCAGCTCGCTGGCCATGCTGCGCACCAAGCACGCCGACCTGCCGTCCCGCAAGCACGGCAACCCCCCGCAGTGACGGAGACCGACATGAGCATCGATCACCACCTCGTCCGCGTCGAGAAGGGGCACGCCGAGCCGGAGGAACTCGCCGCGCTGACCGCGGTGCTGCTCGCCCGGGCCGCCGCGGGCGCCGATCACCACCCGGCCGGGGTCCGTCCCCGCCGCAGCACCGCAGGCTGGCGCCGGCTGGAGCGCACCCCGGGCTTCCGGGCGCCGCACAGCTGGCAGGGCTGACCCACCGCGGGCCGCCGCCCGGCGCGGCGGCCCGCACCCGCCAAGAGGCGCCCGCACCCACCACGAAGAAGTCCCCGTCCTCCGAGGAGGGCGGGGACTTCTTTCGTGTCGTCGTCCGTGCTTACCGGAGCCGTGCGTGCCTACCGGAGCCGTGCCATGAGGGCGTGCTCGACGAGGGTGATGAGCGCGCTCTTGGCGTCCGCGCGGTGGCGGGCGTCGGTGGTGATGATGGGGGCGTCGGGGCCGATCTGGAGGGCTTCCCGGACCTCTTCGGGAGTGTAGGGCTGGTGTCCGTCGAAGCCGTTGAGGGCGATGACGAAGGGGAGCCCGCTGTTCTCGAAGTAGTCGACGGCGGGGAAGCAGTCGGCGAGGCGGCGGGTGTCGACGAGGACGACGGCGCCGATGGCGCCGCGGACGAGGTCGTCCCACATGAACCAGAAGCGGTCCTGACCGGGGGTACCGAAGAGGTACAGGATCAGGTCCTGGTCCAGGGTGATACGGCCGAAGTCCATCGCCACGGTCGTCGTCGTCTTGTCCGGCGCGTGCGTGAGATCGTCGATCCCCGCCGACGCGGAGGTCATCACAGCTTCGGTACGCAGCGGGTTGATCTCCGAGACCGCGCCGACGAACGTGGTCTTGCCCACGCCGAAGCCGCCCGCCACCACGATCTTCGCGGAGGTGGTGGAGCGGGCTGCACCGCTAGAGCTTCCGAAGTCCACTGAGCACCCTTTCGAGCAGTGTCACATCTGGCTGGCCGCCGGCGGACTCGTCGCCGCCGGGCTGGTGAATGGCGACGAGTCCGGCCTCGGCCAAGTCGGCGACGAGGATTCGGGCGACGCCGAGGGGAATGGTGAGCAGGGCGGAGATCTCAGCGACCGACTTGATCTCCCGGCAGAGGTGGCAGATGCGCTGGTGCTCGGGCAACTGCCCCTGCAGCTGGGCCGGTCCCGCCGTGGTGTGCACCAGTGCCTCGATGGCGAGCTGGTAGCGCGGACGGGTCCGGCCCCCGGTCATGGCGTACGGCCGCACCAGCGGATTGGAACTGCCGCCGGCGGGGGACGCCTGCGGCCGCTGGCGCTGTGGCTGCACCGGCTGGATGCGCGGTGCCTGCGGCTGGTCGTACGGCTGCTGCGGCTGCCGGTGCGGGGAGTGGTGGCTGGGCGTGGAGGGGAAGTTGAAGCGGTTGTGGTCATCACCGTGCGGTGACTGCTGCCCACCGCCATACGGGTAACCGCTCGGGGGTGTTGCCACGTGTCCTCCTCCAACTGCCGGTCTGCCGATCCCCGCTGAGGGGCCGCGCCACCGCACCCTATGGCGCGGTGGCGCGAAACGCACTGCCTCTTCGTTAGTTGAGAAGGCTGCCCTGGAGTTCCGCGCGCAGATCCGGGGTGAGGACGCTGCCCGCTCGGTCGACCAGGAGGGCCATCTCGTAGCCCACGAGGCCGATGTCGCACTCGGGGTGGGCGAGTACGGCCAGCGAGGAACCGTCCGAGACGGACATGATGAAAAGGAAGCCGCGTTCCATCTCGACGACGGTCTGGTTGACCGATCCGCCCTCGAAGATACGGGAGGCGCCGGCCGTCAGCGAGGTCAGGCCGGAGGCCACGGCCGCAAGCTGATCGGCGCGGTCGCGCGGGAACCCTTCGGACATCGCGAGAAGGAGTCCGTCGGCGGAGACCACCACGGTGTGGGACACACCCGGGGTGTTGTCCACGAAGTTGGTGATCAACCAGTTCAGGTTCTGCGCCGCCTGGCTCATCGGGCTCACACTAACGCTCCTGATCGTAGGTGCTGCCGCCGGGGCCGAAGCCCTGGCCGTTGGTGTCCGTCCCTGCGTTGCGTCCCTGCTGGACACCCCGCCGCAGGTTGCTCAACCTGCCGCGGATGTCCTCCGGGGCGCGGGAGACCTGAGGGCCGCCCTGCGGGGTCTGCTCTGCGGTGCCCTCGACCAGATTGGCCTTGGGCACCCGCCGGGGAAGTCCGGAGGAAGTGACTCCACCGGCCTTCGGCTCCCGGAGCTTCTCGGCACGCTGCCAGCGGTCGTCGTTGGCCGACCGCCAGTCCGTGCCGTTCTCCTGGGGGACCTGAGGGACCGACTGGGTCCGCTCCGGCTCCTCGGGCTGCTGCCCGCCCCGGTCACGGCGCGGAAGGCCGGCGCCGGTCATGGAGTGGGTGCCGCCCGGGGAGGGTCCCGGCCGTTCGAAGCCTACGCGGTCCGGCGCCCCCGCGGCACTGCCGCGAGATTCCGATTCCGCTCCGTAATCCGGCTGGTAACGGCTCTCGTACGAAGCGGACCCGTCCCACTCGGCCTGCTGCGACTGGCCTTCGTACTGCGAGTACGCAGCGCCGCCGGTGGCCTCGGGCTCGCTGTAGGCCGCCTCCTGGTAACCGGACTCCGCGTAGCCGTGCTGCTCGTAGCCGGATTCCGGATAGGCCGCCTGCGGGAACTCCGCGGTGTCGTAGCCCTGCTGCTGCCCGTAGCCGTTCTGCTCGGGGTACGAGGGCTGCTCGTGGTAACCGGTCTGCTCGTTCTCGTCGCGGAACAGCGGACGGTCGTCGGTCCGGTTCTCCAGCTGCGCCTTGCGCTCCTCGCGCGCCAGCGAGCGGCCCATCGGGTCCAGTTCGCGGATGTCGTCCGGCACGTCGCCGTAGCGCGACTCGTCGAAGCCGAGCTCCGCCGCGGTGCGCATCGGAGCGGGGCCCTGGTCGTAGGACTGCTCCTGCTCCGGCACGATCCGGGAGACCGTGAAGTCGCCCTCGGGCTGCTGGTCGCCGCCACCGCCGTGGGTGATGGCGTCCGGGAGCATGACCAGCGAGGTGGTCCCGGCCTGCTCGCCCGAGGGGCGGAGCTGGACGCGGATGCCGTGCCGGTCGGCCAGCCGGCCGACCACGAACAGGCCCATGCGCTGGGAGATCGCGGCGTCCACGGTCGGCGGGTTGGCCAGCTTGTGGTTGATGTCCGCGAAGTCCTCGGCGGTCAGGCCGATGCCCTTGTCGTGGATCTCGATCATGACGCGGCCGTCGGGCAGCCGGGTCGCGGTGACCTTGACCTTCGTCTGCGGCGAGGAGAACGACGTGGCGTTCTCCAGCAGCTCGGACAGCAGGTGCACGAGGTCGGTGACGGCGGTGCCGTGGATCTCGCTCTCCGGGACCCCGGTGAGCTGGATGCGCTCGTAGTTCTCCACCTCGGACGCGGCGGCCCGCAGGACGTCCACCAGGGGCACCGGCTGGTTCCAGCGGTGGCCCGGCTCCTCGCCCGCGAGGATGAGGAGGTTCTCGCCGTTCCGGCGCATACGGGTCGCCAGGTGGTCCAGCTTGAAGAGGTTCTCCAGCTGGTCCGGGTCGGCCTCGTTGTTCTCCAGGTCGGTGATCAGGGTGAGCTGCCGCTCGATGAGGCCCTGGTTCCGGCTGGAGAGGTTGGTGAAGATCGCGTTGACGTTGCCCCGCAGCAGGGCCTGCTCGGCGGCGAGCCGGACGGCCTCGCGGTGCACCTGGTCGAAGGCCCGGGCGACCTCGCCGATCTCGTCCCGGCTGGTGATCGGGATGGGCCGGACACGGGTGTCCACCCGGCCCGGGTCGGTCCGGGAGAGCTGGTCGACCAGCATCGGCAGCCGCTGCTCGGCGACGTCGAAGGCCGCGGTGCGCAGCTGGCGCATGCTGTTGCTCATCGAGCGGGCCATCATCCCGGCGATGATGAACGCGGCGAGGAGGGCGATCACCACGATGGCGCCGTTGACGATCGCGTCCTGCTGGGCGTCCTCGGAGATCTGCGCGGCCTCGTCCACGGCCCGGTCGACGAGGTCCTTCTCGATCGAGCGGTAGGCGTCGAACTTGCCGGTCGCGGTGGCGAACCAGGTCTTCGGGGTGATGCCCTTCTGCTTCAGCGACTCCGGGCCGCTGAACTGGCCGATCGAGGTGACCATGTCCTTCATCGGCGGCGGCGTCACGAACGGCACACCGGCGGCGTCCGCCTGCTGCTTGGCCGCGGCGACCTGCTGGCGGCCCTTGGCCTGGGCGGCCTTGAGGGAGTCCTTCAGCCGCTCCTGGTCCTCGGCCGTGCCACCGGAGACGTACTCGCCGAGGGCGATGTTCTCCAGGTACGCGTAGGAGGTGAAGGCGGTGACCTGGGCGCTGCGGCTCTGGGCACTCGGGCCCGACTTGACCAGCAGGTGCATGCCGATGGAGCGCTGCAGCGACTCCGCGGCCTTGGCCAGCGAGATCGCGTAGACCGTACGGCCGTAGCTGGTGATGTTGCCGGTGCCGAGACCGAGCTCGTTGGCGAACTCCATCAGCGGGTGCTGGACCTGGACGTAGCCCTCTTCGGTCTTCACCCCGGGCAGCGCGGAGGTGTAGGCGCCCTGCCGGAGCTGGCCGAGCTTGCCCTCGCTGTCCTGGAAGATCTTCAGCCGGCGCTGCAGGCCTGGCTTGTCGGGCATGTCCTTGACCCGCGCGTCGAACTCTTCCTTCGCGGCGTCGGTCTTCGCCCGCGCGTCGGTGACCACCTTGCTGTTGCGGTCCCCGTTGAGCAGCGGGACGGCGGTCCGGTCGCGCTCGTCGATCAGCGCCTGGCCGTAGGCGGCGGCGGCCCGCACCAGCAGGGCGGTGCGCTCCGCGTCCTGGGCCTCGCGCCAGGTCTGAATGGAGCTGTTGACCTGGAATCCGCCGAAGACCAGTCCGACGAGTACCGGGATCAGCAGAATCGCATTCAGCCGGGTGGGTACGCGCCAGTTCCGCGGCGACAGCCGGCCGCCGCTCGCGGGAGCGGGTTCGGGCGTATCGGCGGGCGACGCCGCTTCCCGCGGCGGCGGGGTGAAGTTGCCTCGCGCCTGCTGCGCGGGGCCAGGCTTGCTTCGCCTCACTCGACCAACAACCTCTCGGCGTCGGCACCTACGGTGTGCCGTTTATCTTCTGGGCCGTATCTACTCGGCAGTTCATGAATTGCAGCACGTCAGGGGCGTGCTCACCAAACACCCGGCGGCAGTCGTTCCGGGGGCGATAAGCCCGAGATAAATGGGGCATTAAGCGCGAGGCCCGGCAAATGGCAGGGTGATTGTGCGCACAGCGAAGCCAGCTGAATGCGTCGGGTGCCGATGCGCAGCCAATTCTCTGTCGAAACGTTATGAACACAGCAGCGGGCCGTGTCGTAGGACACAGCCCGCCGGTGGTTCAACTTCCGCTCCCCGTTACCTACTTGAGCCGGGCCATGAGCGCGTGCTCGACGAGGGTGATGAGCGCGCTCTTGGCGTCCGCGCGGTGGCGGGCGTCGGTGGTGATGATGGGCGCGTCGGGGCCGATCTGGAGGGCTTCCCGCACCTCCTCGGGAGCGTAGGGCTGGTGTCCGTCGAAGCCGTTGAGGGCGACGACGAAGGGGAGCCCCGAGTTCTCGAAGTAGTCGACGGCGGGGAAGCAGTCGGCGAGGCGGCGGGTGTCGACGAGGACGACGGCGCCGATCGCGCCGCGGACCAGGTCGTCCCACATGAACCAGAAGCGGTCCTGACCCGGAGTACCGAAGAGGTACAGGATCAGGTCCTGGTCCAGGGTGATACGGCCGAAGTCCATCGCCACCGTGGTGGTGGTCTTGTCCTGGACGTGGCTCAGATCGTCGATGCCCGCGGACGCGGAGGTCATCACAGCTTCGGTCCGGAGCGGGTTGATCTCCGAGACCGCGCCGACGAACGTGGTCTTGCCCACGCCGAAGCCGCCCGCCACCACGATCTTCGCGGAGGTGGTGGAGCGGGCTGCACCGCTAGAGCTTGCGAAGTCCACTGAGCACCCTTTCGAGCAGTGTCACATCCGGCGTGCCGCCGGCCTCGTCGCTGCCGCCCGGCTGGTGGATCGCCACCATGCCGGCCTCCGCCAGGTCGGCGACGAGGATGCGCGCCACGCCCAGCGGTATCGCCAGCAGCGCGGAGACCTCCGCCACGGACTTGACCTCGCGGCACAGATGGCAGATCCGCTGGTGCTCGGGGAGCAGCCCGCCCAGGTGGGCAGGATCGGCCGTGGTGCTGACCAGCGCCTCGATGGCGAGCTGGTAGCGCGGACGGGTCCGGCCGCCGGTCATGGCGTACGGCCGCACCAGCGGCTGATCGCCTTCACCCCCGTACGACGCCTCGTGCGAGGCACCGTACGGGCCGGGCGAGTGGGGCGGGGTCATGAATCGATTCCTCCGGGCTGGACAACAGGTGTCGTCTGGCGGGCCGGTGGGGGGAGGGCGATCAGCCGGACGTTGGTCATGCGTACGAGCTTGTATCGGTTGGTCGGTTCGGTTCGGTCAGTTCAGCAGGCTGCCCTGGAGTTCCGCGCGCAGATCCGGGGTGAGGACGCTGCCCGCCCGGTCGACCAGGAGGGCCATCTCGTAGCCCACCAGGCCGATGTCGCACTCGGGGTGTGCGAGTACGGCGAGCGAGGAACCGTCGGAAACGGACATGATGAAGAGGAACCCCCGCTCCATCTCCACCACTGTCTGATTGACCGAGCCACCTTCGAAGATACGCGAGGCTCCCGCGGTCAGTGACGTCAGCCCCGAGGCCACCGCCGCCAACTGGTCGGCGCGGTCACGCGGAAAGCCTTCGGACATCGCCAGAAGGAGTCCGTCGGCGGAGACCACCACCGTGTGGGACACACCCGGGGTGTTGTCCACGAAGTTGGTGATCAACCAGTTCAGATTTTGCGCCGCCTGGCTCATCGGACTCAACTAACGCTCCTGCTGGTAAGTGGGGCCGAAGCCTTGATTGTTACTGCCACGGGTGTCCTGACCGGCGGTCGTACCGGCCTGACGGCCCTGCTGGATGCCCCGTCGGAGGTTGGTCAGTCGGCCGCGCACGTCGTCGGGCGCACGCGAGACCTGCGGACCGCTGCGTTCCGGCTGCGACTGCGTGGCGGTGCCCGCGACCAGGTTCGCCCGCGGCACCCGGCGCGGCAGCCCGGAGGTGGTGACCCCGCCGGCCGCCGGCTCGCGGACCCGCTCGGCCTGCTTGCCGAGCTCGTCGTTGGGCGAGACGCGCCAGGCTCCGCTGCCGCTGTCCCCGCGGCCGGCGTCGCTCCGGCCGCCGTCCCCGCGGGCGGGCTCGTTGCGCGCCGGCGGCACCGCCGAGGCGGGCCGGCCCTGCGGAACGGGCGGTGCCGCGGGCGGCGTGGCGGGCCCACCGGGCTGCTCGCCGCCGGGGCCGCGGAACCAGTCCGACTCCAGGGTGTCGAAGAGCGGCGTGCGGCCGTCGCCGGGACCGGCGGGCGACAGCGGCGCGTCCAGCTCGGACGACGGAAGCGCGTACTGGCCGGTCTCCTGCGGCTGCTGCGGCCGCTGCTGCTGGTGCGGCGCCGCCGGGGCCGGGCGCTGGAACTGCTGGGTGGACGCCGCCTCTTCGTGACCCCGCGGGGTCTCCGCGGCGTCCTGGGGAGCCGCGGTCGGCCAGTCGTCGGCCGAGGCGCCGGCGGCGCGGCGCGCCTCCCAGTTGGTTCCGGGCTGCTGCCCGCCCCGGGAGCCGGCACCGGCCGGGGAGCTTCCCGGCAGTTCGGCGGCCGGTCCGCGCGGCGGCAGCTGCGGGCGCTCGCCCTGCGGGCCGGAGGCGGGGCCACGGCCCTGCACGGGCGCACCGGACGGCGGCGCGACCGTCGGGCCGGCATCCCCGCCGCGCGGCGGCAGCGCCGGACGGCGTCCGCTGTCCTGCGGAGTCTCCCGCTGGGCCGGGGCGTTGCCGCGGGGCGGGGCCTCCTGGCGGTTCTCGGCGGCGTACCCGTTGCCCGGGCGCCCGGAGTCGCCGGGACCGCGGCCCGGGGCGCCGCCCGCACCCGCGGGGGCGCCGGAGCGGCCCGCGGAGCCGAACGCGCCGGCCATGCCGCTGCCGCCGCCCGGACGGCCCGCCGGGTCGAAGCCCGGACCGTCGTTGCCGGGGCGGCCCTGGCCGCCGGGGCCTGCCGGGGCACCCGCGCCCGGACGGTTCGGGGCACCGCCGCCGGGACGGCCGCCCTGACCGCCGGGGCCGCCCTGACCGCCGGGACCTGCCGGTCCGCCCTGGCCGCCGGGGCCTGCCTGACCGCCGGGACCGCCGCCGTCGCGCGCCGGGAGCGCCGGCCGGGGACCGCCCGAGACCTGGCCGCGCGGCTGCATACCGGCGAGCCGGCTGCTGCCCTGACCGGAGTTGTTGGTGCCGCCCGAACCCCCGACGGGGGCCGGCGGCTTGTTGCCCTTGGCGCCGCCCTGGGCGACGTCCACGGGAAGCATGACCAGCGCGGTCGTACCGCCGGAGTCCGACGGCCGCAGCTGGATCCGGATGCCGTGCCGCAGGGACAGCCGGCCGACCACGAACAGACCCATCCGGCGGGACACCGAGACGTCCACGGTCGGCGGGCTGGCCAGCCGCTCGTTGATCGCCGAGAGGTCCTCGGGGGAGAGGCCGATACCGGTGTCGTGGATCTCGACCAGCACCCGCCCGTCGGGCAGGGCGTGACCGGTCACCTTCACCTTGGTCTGCGGCGAGGAGAACGAGGTGGCGTTCTCCAGCAGCTCGGCGAGCAGGTGCACGAGGTCGTTGACGACCCGGCCCGCGACCTCGGTGGTCGGGACCGAGCTCAGTTCGATCCGCTCGTACTGCTCCACCTCGGAGGCCGCGGCGCGCAGCACGTCGACCAGCGGGACCGGGCGGGTCCACCGGCGGCCCGGCTCCTCGCCCGCGAGGACGAGGAGGTTCTCGCCGTTCCGGCGCATACGGGTCGCGAGGTGGTCCAGCTTGAACAGCGAGGACAGCTGGTCCGGGTCGGCCTCGCGGCTCTCCAGCTCGGAGATGAGCGACAGCTGACGCTGGATGAGGCCCTGGCTGCGGCGCGAGAGGTTGGTGAACATCGCGTTGACGTTGCCCCGCAGGAGCGCCTGCTCGGCGGCGAGGCGGACGGCCTCGCGGTGCACGTCGTCGAAGGCCGCGGCCACCTGGCCGATCTCGTCCCGGCTGTGCACACCGACCGACTCGACGGAGGTGTCCACATCCTGCGGGTCGGACTCGGAGAGCTGCTTGACGAGCTCCGGCAGCCGCTTCTGCGAGACGTCCTGCGCGGTGTCCTGGAGCCGGCGGAGCGAGCGCACCATGGAGCGCGCCACGACGAACGCGCCGACCAGCGAGACACCGAGCACCAGCAGGATCAGCGCACCGTTGATGATGGCTTCCTGCTGCGTCTCGGAGCGCAGCTCGCGGGCCTTGCCCTCCATCTCGGAGAGCAGCGTCTGCTCGATCCGGGACATCTCGTCGATCTTGGTGGTGTCCTGGTCGTACCAGTCCTTGTACGACCGCTTCTCGGCGGATATCGCGCCGTTGGTCTTCAGGACCCGTCCGGCGTAGGTGTCCGCCAGGATGATCTCGGAGTTTCCGCCGTCCTCCAGCGCCTGGAGCAGCTCCTGGGAGCTGGACTCACCGGAGTACACCTGGATGAACTGCGCGAGCGAGGACTCCTCGCTCTGCTGCGAGGACTGGCCGTACAGCCGGTCGTTCGGGGACAGCTTCGGCTTCGGCTCGTGCGCCAGACCCGCGCTGATCACCGCGCGCTGCATGGAGGCGTACTCCTTGGCCAGCGAGAACGCGGCCAGCGCACGGGTGCTGCGGATCATGTCGCTGTTGCTGGTCGCCTGCGCCATGTCCTGGGAGAGCGAGAGCAGCGAGGTGATGAGCTCGTTGTAGTTGCTGACGGTCTGCGCGATGTAGTTCTCGTCGTCGTACGCGGTCGCGCGGATCGTCTTGATCTTCTCGAGCTGCTTGAGGATGTTGACCAGCGAGGAGTTGACGCCGACCAGTTCCTCGGAGTTCGAGGCCTCGATCTCCTGGGTCGCCTCGCGGAACGCCTGCTTCGCCCGGTCGGTCTTGATCCGCGGGTAGACGACGTCGTCGTTCTTGGCGTCGCCGCTGACCAGCGGTCCGGCCGAGTGGTCGCGCTCCTCCTGGAGCGCCGAGGCCAGCTCGGTCGCCTGCTTGGTCATGTCCGTCAGCAGCTTCATGTTCTCGAGCTGCTGGAGGTTGTCCATCGAGGTGCTGATCCGCATCGCGCCCAGCGTGGTCGCCGCGACCACGGGGAGGGTCAGCAGCGCGACCAGGCGCGTGGAGATGCGCCAGTTGCGCAGTGCCACGCGGGAGCCCGGGCCGGACGGCATGGTCACATCCGGCGTGTCGGGTGCCTCCGCGCCGCTCAGCGCACTCGGGCGCGTGGCGCGATCGGAGCCCTGGCCGCCCGGACCGGTTCCGGTGCCCTGGGTGCGCTGAGGCGAGGAGCCACGGTCGGTTCCACCGCGCGGCTCGGATTCCGCCGCAGCGCTGCCATCCCTCTTGAAACGTCCCTGCACTAGCGTCGCAACCTCTGGACCAGGCGCCCTCGCCGCGAGCGGCGGAGCGGTGTCGAGTCATGGGGACAGTGGCCCCGGCGGTCCGTGGAATTCCAGCACAGTGGCGGATCTCCAACAAGGGCGGCGGGTCGGGCCGCGACGCGGGTGACGCTATGTGCGGACCGCACTACCGGACGTAGAAACTCATGTTGGCGATAACGGACTTCTCTGGACGAGTCGCGCACGTGGGGCGGGTGTTTACGTACCGGTAATCAAGAGCGGAACATTCGCTTCGGTGGCGCAATGTCCGTTTAGGGGCGCACGGATGACTGACCGTTATGCCTCATTTGGCGGCGAGTTCGTGAGCAAACTCACATGCCCATCCTGGCTTCTTCTTCGAATCCCCTGGGAAACGCGCGTCTAGCCTGACGCTTTACAGAGATGTCCGAAACGCCGAACGACGAATGACAAGGCGAGGCAGAACCCGGTGAAGACCACGATGCTGTTCCGCAACATAGCCAACCCGCGCCGCACCACCCTGGCCCACCTCGACGACGCCGAGGGGCTGCGCACGGTCGACTCTGTCGCCGCCGATGAGCAGGTACCCACCGAGCTGCCCGCCGTGACCGCGAACCCGCGGCGCACCGTTCTGATGGACGCCCCGCAGGGCTGACCTTCCCGGCGCGCACCCGGGCGGGCGTGAGCCCCGGCACGGAGCGCCGGGGCCGGTTCCCTTGAGGCGCCGCACCGGCCACCGCGGCCCCCCGCGATAGCCTGGAGTGTCAGTCTCCAGCAGTGATCAGTGAGGGGCAGCGGCTTCCCGTGCGCATCGCCAGGTTCTCCATCGACGGCAACGTCGCCTTCGGCGTCGTGGAAGGGGATCCCTCCGACGCGGAGGGACCCGTTCTCGACATCATCAAAGGCCACCCCTTCGCCGAGTTCGAGCGCTCGGGGCAGCGGATCCCGCTGAACAAGGTCCGGCTGCTGCCGCCCGTCCTCCCCAACAAGGTGATCGGGATCGGCCGCAACTACGCCGAGCACGCCGCCGAACTGGGCCACGAGGTCCCCGAGGTACCGGTCGCCTTCTTCAAGCCGTCCACCGCGGTGACCGGCCCCGGCGACCCCGTCCCGTACCCGTCGTTCTCCGCCGAACTGCACCACGAGGCGGAGCTCGCCGTGGTCATCGGCCGGATGTGCCGCGAGGTCCCGCGCGAGCGCGTGCAGGACGTCATCCTCGGCTACACCTGCGCCAACGACCTCACCGCCCGCGACGTCCAGCGGCGCGAGAACCAGTGGGCGCGGGCCAAGGGCTTCGACGGCTCCTGCCCGCTCGGGCCCTGGGTGGAGACCGAGCTCGACCCGTCCGACCTCGGCATCATGTGCACCGTCAACGGCGAACAGCGCCAGCTCGGAAGCACCGGCGACATGGTCCACTCGATCGCGGACCTGATCGTCCACATCACCGAGGCGATGACGCTGCTCCCCGGCGACGTCATCCTCACGGGCACCCCGGCAGGGGTCGGCCCGCTCAACGTCGGCGACGAGGTCGCCGTCACCATCGAAGGCATCGGCACTCTCACCAACAAGGTGATCAAGCGTGGCTAGCGCACCCGTACGCGTACGTTTCTGTCCCTCGCCGACCGGCAACCCCCACGTGGGCCTGGTCCGCACCGCCCTCTTCAACTGGGCGTTCGCCCGCCACCACGGCGGCACCCTGGTGTTCCGCATCGAGGACACCGACGCCGCCCGGGACTCCGAGGAGTCCTACGAGCAGCTGCTCGGCGCGATGCGCTGGCTCGGCTTCGACTGGGACGAGGGCCCCGAGGCCGGCGGCCCCCACGAGCCGTACCGCCAGTCGCAGCGCATGGAGATCTACGCGGACGTCGCCCGCCGCCTGAAGGAGGCCGGCCACGCGTACGAGTGCTACTGCACCACCGAGGAGCTGGAGCAGCGCCGCGAAGCCGCGCGCGCCGCGGGCAAGGCGTCCGGCTACGACGGGACGTGCCGCGAGCTGACCGCCGAGCAGGCCGCCGCCCACCGGCGCGAGGGCCGCGAGCCGATCGTCCGCTTCCGGATGCCCGACGAGCCGATCACCTTCACCGACCTGGTGCGCGGCGAGCTCACCTTCGCCCCGGAGAACGTGCCGGACTTCGGCATCGTCCGGGCCAACGGCGCCCCGCTCTACACCCTGGTCAACCCGGTCGACGACGCGCTGATGGAGATCACCCACGTGCTGCGCGGCGAGGACCTGCTGTCCTCCACCCCGCGGCAGATCGCCCTCTACCGCGCCCTCGCCGGGATCGGCGTCGGCAACGGCACCACCCCCGCGTTCGGCCACCTGCCGTACGTCATGGGCGAGGGCAACAAGAAGCTCTCCAAGCGCGACCCGCAGGCCTCGCTCAACCTCTACCGTGAGCGCGGCTTCGTCCCCGCCGGCCTGCTCAACTACCTCTCGCTGCTGGGCTGGTCGCTCTCCGCCGACCGGGACGTCTTCAGCATCGACGAGATGGTCGCCGCCTTCGACATCGACGGCGTCAACGCCAACCCGGCCCGCTTCGACCTCAAGAAGGCCGAGGCGATCAACGCCGACCACATCCGGATGATGGAGGTGGCGGACTTCGTCGCGGCCTGTGAGCCGTGGCTGCAGGCCCCGCACGCCCCCTGGGCGCCCGAGGCGTTCGACGCCAAGGCCTTCGAGGAGCTGGCCCCGCTGGCCCAGACCCGGCTGACCGTCCTGTCGGACATCACGGCCAACGTCGACTTCCTCTTCCTGGACGAGCCCGTCGAGGACGAGGCGTCCTGGACCAAGGCCATGAAGCCGGGCGCCGACGCCCTGCTCAAGACCGCCCGGGAGAAGCTGGCCGACGCCGACTGGAACGCTGAAGCGCTCAAGCAGGCCGTCATCACCGCAGGTGAGGAGCACGGCCTCAAGCTCGGCAAGGCCCAGGCCCCGGTCCGCGTCGCGGTCACCGGCCGGACGGTCGGCCTGCCGCTCTTCGAGTCCCTGGAGGTCCTGGGACGCGAGCGCACCCTGGCCCGGGTGGACGCGGCCCTGGCGAAGCTCGCCGCGTAACCCGCACCGCCGCTCACGCGAGAGGCCCGGAAGCCGACGGCTTCCGGGCCTCTCCGCATCCACCCCGGCTTACGGCTTGCTGTGCCGGGCGAAGTCGACAAACGCCGACCAGGCGTCCGGGGCGAAGCACAGAACCCCACCGTCGGGGTCCTTGGAGTCCCGGACGTGCACGGCAGCGGGGGCGGCGGCTACCTCCACGCACTCGCCGCCTTCGCCGCCGCTGTGGCTGCTCTTGATCCACGTCGCGGCCACCTCGACGCAGTTGCCGCCGTCGCCACCGCTGTAGCTGCTCTTGACCCATTCGGCAGCTACCTCGACGCACTCGCCGCCCGCTCCGCCGCTGTAGCTGCTCTTGAACCAGGCGAGCGGACGGCCGATGGACTGCTCGTTCTTCATAGCTCTCCTTGCAGCAACTTCTCGATGTGGCACCGGGATTCACGCGGGGACAGTGCCTGCGCCCGCAGGATTCCATAGCGTACGGCGAACCCGCGTACGGTTTCCCGGTCCGTGATCACTCGCCCATTGCCCTGGCTCTCCATGTAGCCGACCTGTTCCCCGTCCTTGGGGGTCATGAGAGTGAATGGGCCGTCCACGCCGGCGTGGTCGGTCACCCGCGTCGGCATCACCTGGATCTCCACATGTGGGTTGTCCCAGACCAGTAGTAGCTGTTCCAGCTGCCCCCGCAGCACCTGCACTCCGCCGAACGGCCGCTGGAGCACGACCTCCTCGATCACGAAGCTCAGGGTGGGCGCGGGCTTGCGGTCGAAGATTGCGTGGCGAGCCAGCCGAGCGGCCACCAACTGCTCGATCTCTGCATCGGTGCGCCGAGGGCGCCGCACCGTGAACATGGTCCGCGCGTATTCCTCGGTCTGAAGCAGACCGGGAACGGCCAACGTCGCATACGCATGGAACTCTGCGGCCTCCTCCTCGATCCGCGCCGCATCCCGGAAGAACGCCGGATACCGGGCCCTGCTCACCTCCTTCTTCCTCGCGAGCAGCACCCCGCCCGCGTCCAGGACCTCGTCCGCCAGCTCGATCAGCTCAGGCCGGGCGATCCGCCGGCCCTGCTCCACCGCCGCGATCAGCGCCTCGCCGTAGCCGAGCTGCTGGCCCGCCTCGGCCTGGGTGAGCCCGGCCTTCTCCCGGAAGATCTTGAACTGTCGGCCGAAGGACCGCAGCAGCTCATCGGCCGGGTCCTCGCGCTGCGCCGTCCCGCCCTGCTCCGGAATCCGCGTCATCAGCCTCCCCTTTCCATGCCCGACAGCGGGCCGCCCCCACTGGACGGACACGCTGTGTAGGGGTGTCGTCACTGGTGACGCTAGGCGTCCCCGGCCAGGCTCGGGGGCATGACCACCCGATCTCCCTCGTCCGAGTGCGTCCCCGATGCAGCGGGCGCCGAATTCCCCACACCCTCACACCACTTCGCCATGTCCTTCACCTCCACGCCCCGTGGCGCGCGCCTGGCGCGACGGCTCGCGGCGCAGCGGCTGGACGACTGGGGGTATCCGCACGGCACCCGGCTGAACGACGCCGTGACCCTGATCGTCGCCGAGCTCACCGGCAACGCCGTCCGGCACGGCCACGTCCCCGGCCGCGACTTCCGGCTCGTCCTCACGGCCGGCCCGGAGTGCGTACGGATCGAGGTGAGCGACGCGTGCGGCGACCGCTTGCCGCCCACCGAGGTGACCGAGCCCCGCCCGGAGGCGGAGTCCGGCCGCGGACTGTGGCTGGTCTCCCGGCTGGCGGCCCGCTGGGAGGTCGTCCCCCGCCCGGGCGCCCCGGGCAAGACGGTCCGCGCCGAGGTCATCCCGTAACCCGCCGGTCAGCGGTGTATTCAGTTGTATTCTCGCGCCATGGCGGACACGACGATAAAGATCTCCGAGGAAGTCCGGGACCGGCTGCGGCTGCTCGCGGAGGAGCGCGGGCTGAGCACGCGCGCCTTGGTCGAGCGCCTGGCCGGGGCGACGCCGACGGAGGCCGAACGCACCGAACGCACCGCCCGCGGCATCGCCTACCTCCGGGCCCATCTGGGAGTCGCGCTCACCGACGAGGATCTGAGCGAGGGCGAGGCGTGGCGGAACGCCATCGCGGAGGGCCGCGTCGGGAGGCAGCGGTGATCATCCTCGACCACACCGCCGCCATCGCCCTGTGCAAGGGGCACCGGCTGCTCGCGGGCATCGCCGTGGTCGAGGTCGACGATCCGGCGCAGCGGGCGCACGTCCCCGCTCTCTGCCTGGTCGCCGCGGGGCTGGAACTGCCGGGCATCGCGGCGCATGTCGGCGCGCTGCCCGGCCTGGAGTTCCTGCCGCTCGACTTCGCCGCGGCCACGGCCGTCGAGCAGGCGGTGTCCGCCGGTGCGGACTGGGCCTTCGCGCACGCGATGTACGCCGCGGCCGCGGACCCGGCCGGCGGGCAGGTGCTGACCGCCGTTCCCGAGGCCTACGACGGCTCGGGGGTGTGGACGGTCGGGATCGGCAACCCCTGAGCCCCGGCCCGGCGGTTCACCCCGGCGGCGCGCACCGGACCGTACGGAACGTGCGCCCTCGCGGGCCGTACGGCCACCCGCCCGCTCGCGGTAGCGTCGGCCGCATGGCGATCCGTGCGGTGCTCTGGGACATCGACGACACCCTCTTCGACTACACGGGATCCGACCGGACCGGTGTGCTCCGGCACCTGGCGGCCGAAGGTCTGCTCACCGCCCAAGAGAGCGAGGAGCACGCCCTGCGGCTCTGGGGCGAGGTCATGGAGAGCGCCTTCGGCCGCTTCCTCGCCGGGGAGCTCGGATTTCTGGAGCACCGCCGCGAGCGGGCCCGGGGCTTCCTGGGTGAACCGCTCCCGGATGACGAGGCCGACGCCTGGTTCGGCCGGTACGTCGAGCACTACGAGGCGGCCTGGACGCTGTTCCCTGACGCCCTCCCCGCGCTCGACGCCCTGGCCGACGGCTACCGGCACGGCGTCCTCTCCAACTCCAGCCTCTCCAACCAGGACCGCAAGCTGCGGATCCTCGGACTCCGCGACCGCTTCGAGGTGCTGCTCTGCGCCGACGAACTGGGCTGCGCCAAGCCCGCCGCCGAGGCGTTCCTCGCGGGCTGCGACGCGCTCGGGCTGCCCCCGGAGCAGGTGGCGTACGTGGGCGACCGGGTCGATGTCGACGCCCGCGGGGCCACCGAGGCCGGGCTCCTCGGCATCTGGCTGGACCGCGCGGATGCCGGTGACGTGAGCGGGCTGCCGCGGATCACCGGCCTCGACCGGCTCCCCGCGCTGCTCCGTGGCGATACGCGTTTTGGAGCGCCGTCCACCATCGGGTAATGTTCTTCCTGCGCCGCCCGAGCGGGCCGAAAAGGCCGGACCGGGAAGCGTAACCCAAACAAAGCCCCCCAGGGGGTTGCGTTTTGGTGGGGTATGGTGTAATTGGCAGCACGAGTGATTCTGGTTCACTTAGTCTAGGTTCGAGTCCTGGTACCCCAGCGAGAGATACGCCCAGCGAATCTCTTGATCAGCAGTGCTGAGCCCCCGTTGTGTAGCGGCCTAGCACGCCGCCCTCTCAAGGCGGTAGCGCCGGTTCGAATCCGGTCGGGGGTACAGATCCTTTCCTTCCGTCACCATCCGGGTCGCTCCCGGAGGCGGCGACGAGACAAGGATCACCAAGGCCCCCGTTGTGTAGCGGCCTAGCACGCCGCCCTCTCAAGGCGGTAGCGCCGGTTCGAATCCGGTCGGGGGTACAGGTACGTGGGAGCCTCCCGCATCATCGTGGGAGGCTTTTGCGCGCCCCATGGGGTATGGGGTAATTGGCAGCCCGGCTGATTCTGGTTCAGTTAGTCTAGGTTCGAGTCCTGGTACCCCAGCTCAAGCCCCCGTTGTGTAGCGGCCTAGCACGCCGCCCTCTCAAGGCGGTAGCGCCGGTTCGAATCCGGTCGGGGGTACGCAACGAAAGCCCCTCCTCGCGGAGGGGCTTTCGCGTTTCCAGGGGCGGTCCCGACGGATCTCCCGGGGCGCGCCGGCTGCCGTACCGGGGCGGCCACGGACCGGGGTGCGCGGCGGTAGGCTCATGAGGGCAGTGCGGAAACGGGCACCCGTGGGCAGCCCTCGACCCCGCCGGTGGAGGTGCCTGTCGGTCGTCCCGCCGGTCATCGCGCCGGGGCGGCGCGGGCCCGGACCCCTACTGCGGCCCGGACTCTGTGCCGCGGCCCGAGCCGTGCGGCCGGAATCCCTCAGCCCGAGCGGCGCAGCGCCTCGCTCAGCCGGCCCGCAGCGTCGATCACGGCCTGGGCGTGCATCCGGCCCGGGTGCCGGGTCAGCCGCTCGATCGGTCCGGAGACCGAGACGGACGCCACCACGCGGTTCGACGGCCCGCGCACCGGCGCGGAGACCGAGGCCACGCCCGGCTCCCGCTCGCCGATCGACTGGGCCCAGCCCCGCCGCCGTACGCCGGAGAGCGCCGTCGCGGTGAACCGGGCACCCTGCAGACCCCGGTGCAGCCGCTCCGGCTCCTCCCAGGCCATCAGGATCTGGGCCGCCGACCCGGCCTTCATCGGCAGGGTGGAGCCGACCGGCACGGTGTCCCGCAGTCCGGACAGCCGCTCCGCCGCCGCCACACAGATGCGCATGTCGCCCTGGCGCCGGTAGAGCTGCGCGCTCTCGCCGGTCACGTCCCGCAGGTGGGTGAGGACCGGTCCGGCCGTGGCGAGCAGCCGGTCCTCGCCCGCCGCCGCGGCCAGCTCGGCCAGGCGCGGGCCCAGAATGAACCGGCCCTGCATGTCCCTGGCCACGATCCGGTGATGTTCCAGTGCCACCGCGAGCCGGTGGGCCGTGGGGCGCGCGAGACCGGTCGCCGCGACCAGCCCGGCGAGGGTGGCCGGACCGGACTCCAGAGCGCTCAGTACCAGCGCTGCCTTGTCGAGAACGCCGACGCCGCTAGAGTTGTCCATGCAACGATACTCGCGTCTCACTCTGTGAAACGCAAGTTCAATTTTCTGCGGAACCCGTCACTCTGGGAATGGCGGGCGTGGACCACGACCCGTATTGCCCCTCCCGGCACTGGGGGTTCGGGCTGGGCACAGGGAATCGAGCGGGGCCGGCAATGCGGCCGGCCGGAGGGAAAGCGATGGGACGGACACTGGCGGAGAAGGTCTGGGACGACCATGTCGTCCGGCGCGCCGAGGGCGAGCCCGACCTCCTCTTCATCGATCTGCACCTGCTGCACGAGGTGACCAGCCCGCAGGCCTTCGACGGCCTCCGGAAGAACGGTCGCCGGGTGCGCCGCACCGACCTCACCATCGCCACCGAGGACCACAACACCCCCACCCTCGACATCGACAAGCCGATCGCCGACCCGGTCTCCCGTACTCAGTTGGAGACGCTGCGTAAGAACTGCGCGGACTTCGGCGTGCGGCTGCACCCGCTCGGCGACGTCGAGCAGGGCGTCGTCCACGTCGTGGGACCGCAGCTGGGGCTGACCCAGCCGGGCACCACCGTGGTCTGCGGCGACAGCCACACCTCCACGCACGGCGCGTTCGGCGCGCTGGCCTTCGGTATCGGGACCAGCCAGGTCGAGCACGTGCTGGCGACCCAGACGCTGCCGCTGGCCCCCTTCAAAACCATGGCGATCACCGTGGAGGGCGAGCTCCCCGACGGCGTCACCGCCAAGGACCTCATCCTGGCGATCATCGCCCGCATCGGCACCGGCGGCGGCCAGGGCTACGTCCTGGAGTACCGCGGCTCCGCCATCGAGAAGCTCTCGATGGAATCCCGGATGACCATCTGCAACATGTCGATCGAGGCCGGCGCCCGGGCAGGCATGATCGCCCCGGACGGGACCACCTTCGACTACCTGCGCGGCCGCGACCACGCCCCGCAGGGGGAGGACTGGGACGCCGCCGTCGCGTACTGGAAGACCCTGCGCTCCGACGAGGACGCCGTCTTCGACCACGAGGTCGTCATCGACGCCACCGAGCTGGCGCCGTTCGTCACCTGGGGCACCAACCCGGGCCAGGGCGCGCCGCTGTCGGCCGCGGTGCCCGACCCGGCTTCGTACGAGGACGCCTCGGAGCGCTACGCCGCCGAAAAGGCTCTGGACTACATGGGGTTGACGGCCGGTCAGCCGCTCCGTGAGATCTCCGTGGACACCGTCTTCGTGGGCTCCTGCACCAACGGGCGGATCGAGGACCTGCGCTCCGCCGCCTCGATCCTCGACGGGCGCCAGGTCGCCGAGGGCGTCCGGATGTTGGTCGTCCCCGGCTCGGTACGGGTCGCGCTGCAGGCCGTCGAGGAGGGGCTGGACAAGGTGTTCACCGCGGCCGGCGCCGAATGGCGGCACGCGGGCTGCTCCATGTGCCTGGGCATGAACCCGGACCAGCTGGCCCCGGGGGAGCGCTCCGCCTCCACCTCCAACCGGAACTTCGAGGGGCGGCAGGGCAAGGGCGGCCGCACCCATCTGGTCTCCCCGCAGGTCGCCGCCGCCACCGCGGTCCTGGGGCACCTCGCCTCCCCGGCCGATCTGTCCGATGTCGCCGCAACCGTTCCCGTGGGGGCCTGAGAAACCATGGAAGCTTTCACCACGCACACCGGCCGGGCCGTCCCGCTGCGCCGCAGCAATGTCGACACCGACCAGATCATCCCCGCCCACTGGCTGAAGAAGGTCACCCGGGACGGGTTCGAGGACGGGCTGTTCGAGGCCTGGCGCAAGGACCCCGAGTTCGTGCTGAACCGGCCCGAGCGGCAGGGGGCGTCCGTGCTGGTCGCGGGCCCCGACTTCGGCACCGGCTCCTCCCGTGAACACGCCGTCTGGGCGCTGCAGAACTTCGGCTTCAAGGCCGTCGTCTCGTCCCGCTTCGCGGACATCTTCCGCGGCAACTCGCTCAAGAACGGCCTGCTCACCGTCCTGCTGCCGCAGGAGACGGTGGACCGGCTGTGGGAGCTGACCGAGGCCGACCCGGCCGTCGAGATCACCGTCGACCTGGTCGAACGCCAGGTCCGCGCGCCGCGCCCCGACGGCTCCGTGCTGACCGCGGAGTTCGAACTGGACGAGAACGCCCGCTGGCGGCTGCTGGAGGGGCTGGACGACATCAGCCTCACCCTGAAGAACGAGGCCGACATCGCCGCCTACGAGGCCTCGCGGCCCGCGTTCAAGCCCCGCACGGTGGTGGTCTGATCCGCCTGGCACCACCCGGAGCGCCCCCTGTCGACCGACAGGGGGCGCTCCGGCGTTCCGGGACACTGTTGGGGCCCCATCAAGCGACAACTCGCCGCAGATGGCACAATCGGTGCATGGAACGCGACAGCCAACTCGAGCTCTACGAGGCCGTCGCCGCCAGACTCAAGGAAGCGCACAGCAGGGTGCGCTCGCTGCAAGTCCCGGAGGGCGTACGGATGGCGCTGTCCCGGAAGCTGCTGGTCATCACGGCGGGGGCGAAGCACGATCTCGCCCGAGCGGCAAGCCGTCTGGACCGGTTCATGAAGGACCTCGACGAAGGTCGTTTCCCCGAAGGCGGCTGAGGCCGACGGAACTCCGTGCCGGTCGAGTTCGTTGCGGCACAAGGGTGATTAGCCCGTTTCGTGTTTGATTTGCGGTATATATCTGCCTAACGTGCGAAAAAGCTTGAACACTTTCGTTCCGGCAATGTCTCCGAAGGGGAAGACGTGAACAAGGCGCAGCTCGTAGAAGCAATTGCCGACAAGCTCGGCGGGCGGCAGCAGGCCGCCGATGCTGTCGACGCGGTTCTGGATGCCATGGTGCGTTCAGTTGTCGCCGGGGAACGGGTCTCCGTCACCGGCTTCGGATCGTTCGAGAAGGTGGACCGCCCGGCCCGGTACGCCCGGAACCCGCAGACCGGCGAGCGCGTCCGGGTCAAGAAGACCTCGGTGCCCCGCTTCCGCGCAGGCCAGGGCTTCAAGGACCTGGTGGCCGGGACGAAGAAGCTGCCCAAGGGCGGCGAGGTCTCGGTGAAGAAGGCACCCAAGGGCAGCCTCAGCGGAGGGGTTACCGTCAAGAAGGCCACCACCAAGAAGGCGGCGGCCAAGAAGGCGGCGGCGAAGCGGACCACCGCGGCCAAGAAGGCGGCGGCGAAGAAGACCACCGCGGCCAAGAAGGCAGCGGCGAAGAAGACGACGACGGCGAAGACGACCGCAGCGAAGAAGACCGCGGCCAAGAAGACCACCGCGAAGAAGGCCACCGCCAAGAAGACGGCACCGGCCAAGAAGGCCACGGCGAAGAAGGCCCCCGCCCGCAAGGCCAGCGCCCGCAAGACCACCGCCAAGAAGACGACCGCGAGGAAGAAGTAGCACCTCACGCGCCGGGCCGGACTCCCTCCGGGGAGCCCGGCCCGCGGTGTGTCCGCACCCGTGGCGGGCGGCCGGCGGCACCGGGTGCCCGGTGTCCCCGCCTCGTCCGGGCGTGTGGAGCGCCCGCGGTCGTAGTGCCTGTGGTCGTAGCGCCCGCGGTCAGAGCGTCTGCAAGGTGACCAGGGTGATCCGGCGGGCCTCGCCCTCGCCCTCCACGTCGATCCGCACCCGCTGGCCCGGCCGCAGCAGCAGCAGCCCGCCGGCGTCGAAGGCCGCGGCCCCGAACGGCACCGGGGTGCCGTCGTCGAGCAGCACACTGCCCGTGCGGGTATCGGAGTCGTACGTATAAGCGGTCGCCTGCATACGCACCAGCCTAAGGGGTCCTTGCACGATGACCGCCCGGGTCGACGCTCATAGTGCAAGGACCCCTAAGGCTGGTGCGTCGGGGTTCTGCGGCAATCCCCGCGGCGCGCGCCCGCCCTCGCCATTGTGCCGTCCATTCCGCCCGGGCCGGCTGTCCGTTATTCGGTGATCAGCAGCCCGGCCGCCACGGCTGCCGTGCGCGGACCCACCCCCAGCGCCAGTGCCGTGCGCAGATCCTCACCGGTGTCCACGTCCCGGCGTACGGAATCGACACCGGGCAGCGTGATTTCCACCGCCCCCGAGGCCCGGTGCCGTGCCCGTGACGGGCCGCCGAATGCCGGTTCCAGCTCCACTCCCGGGGCCGCCGAGAGGAATGTCGTCCCCACTCCTGCCGCATCCGCCAGAAATGCCCGGGGAAATGCGGTCGCCGCGGTCAGAACCCGCGCGAGTTCGCCGGGGCGCAGCGCCGGCAGGTCCGCGTTGAGCGCCGCCACGGGGGCCGCCGGACGCGCCCGGCGGACCGCGCGGGCGTCGTGGAGAAGATCGCCGCGATGGCCGCCCGGGACGTACCCGGCATCCACGACCTCGGA
>NZ_JBEOXS010000038.1:0-71133 GCF_040296705.1 Streptomyces sp. NPDC002055 | reverse complement strand
AGCTGGCCTGGTGGCGGCTGTCGGCCGCGGACCGGGATGCCTGGCGGGCGGCGGACTTCGCCCTGCGGGTGCGCACCCCGGACCCGGCCCGCGACGGCTCACGGCTCACGGCTCACGGCTCACGGCTCACGGCTCACGGCTCACGGCTCACGGCAGGAAGTACATCGGGTTGGGCAGCTTGAAGGTCTTGTCGGCGTAGCCGCCCTTGAGGTCGCTGTACTGGTCGCCGAAGTTGGCCACGATGTCGTAGCCCTGGGACTCGATGTGCTTCCGGGTACCGGACTTGTACTCCACCGTGCTGCACTTGGCCCCGCACGGCAGGTACGCGGGCGGGTTGGCCTTGTTCTTCAGGTAGAAGTGCGCCTTGTTCGTGGGGGTCCTGTACCCGGCGGCCTTGAGGTTGCGGACGCTCCAGGCGCGCTGGTGCTCGTCGCGGCCGGTCAGGAAGAACACCGTGTACCCCTTGGCCCGCGCCCGGTTGACCAGCTCCGGCATGCCGAACACCGGGTCCATGTCGGTGCTCTTCAGGTACTTGTCCTGGGACTCGGGGGTGAAGTTGAAGCCCACCTGGAGCTCGTAGTTGTAGGTGAGCAGCGTGGTGTCGTCGACATCGAGGACGATCGCCGGCTTGCCGTGGTCCGTCCGCGCCGCGGCACGGTCGAGGTAGCGATCGGCCTTGGCCCGTATGCCCTTGACCTGCTGGGCGTAGTTGCTGTCCGGCGAGGCGTAGTGCTGCCCGTCCTTGTCGACGGTGTCACCGTAGTAGGCCTTGATCTTGTCGGTGACGTGGGTGAGGTTCGGGATCTCCCGGTCCGTACGGGGTACGGAGTGCTCGGCGGTCGCCGCACCGGCGGCGTAGAGCCCGGTACCGACGGCAGCCGCGGCGACCACGGCTGCGATACGGACACGGGGGGAGGTGAGCTTCGGGGGCACGCGGAATCTCCTGTGCTGTGGGGGGGAGATAGAGGTGTAGTGAAGCTAGAGCGTGGCCTCTTGGCCGGTCAAGAGCCCTCCACGCGCGCAGAGTTCGACGCCCGGGCGTCACCCCAGGTACGGATGATCCCGACGCTCCTGGAAGTGCCGGATCCTGAGCCGCTGTGTGTGGTGCATGGGCAGCCCGTCCAGTTCCTCCGGTGGCACAAAGCACAGTTCCGTGGACTCGTCCGAGATCGCCAGGTCGCCACCGAGCACTCGGGCCGTGAAGCAGACATTGAACTGTCGGCGTACCTCACCATCCGCGTAGGCGATGACATGCCGCGGGTCGGTGTAGGTACCGACGAGCCCGGTGATTTCCACGTCCAGCCCGGTTTCCTCCTTCACTTCGCGGACCGCCGCACCCGGCAGTGAATCCGCCATCTCCATGCCCCCGCCCGGAAGCGCCCATAGGTCGTTGTCCCGCCGCCGTTGGAGCAGGATGCGTCCCTCCCCGTCGGTGACCACAGCGGAGGCAGCGACCACCAGGCTGTTCGGCTCGGGTGCCTCCGGGTCGTCGTAGTACTCGGTCCGTCCCATGGTCATCCTTCTCGTACCGGCGTCGCAGTCGCCCACACCGCGTCGAAGCTGTCGACGTAAGTGTCGAACATGCCGCCTGCCCCCGCACGCCGCAGGTGCCACACCGGGGCTGCGAAGGCATTCACACCCCAGACATGGGCGTTGACCAACGCCTGATCGTCCGCACGGTAGATCGAGTTGTAGAGCGTCGTGCCATGCGTCCGCACTTCTACCCCGGGAACCGCGACGAGATGGCGATAGTGCATCAAGGCAAGTCGGCAGCGAGAGTCGATTCCGTGTCTCACGCCCGCCCCACGGGTGGAGAGCCGGACCGCTCTCCACCGTTGTCGGCATCCCGCCCCGCTCAGGCGAAGGCCCCCGCGTTCGAGACGCCGCCGTCCAAGCGGCGCCGGACCCACAGCCCGTCACCTCTGCCCCTGGCGAATCTGCGGCAGGCAGAGAACCCGCATCCGGGGGTCCGGGGAGGTCAAGAGTGGAGTCAACGGCATCCCTGCCCCGACAAGGAGACCAGATGACTCCCCTCACCAAGCTCGCGCCCCGCGCGGAGGAGGGCGATACACCGCCCAGCCGCTTCGACGACCATCTCGCGGCACAGTTGCTCGCCCAGCGGATCGTCCTCCTCGGCACACAGGTAGACGACGTGTCGGCCAACCGGGTGTGCGCGCAGCTGTTGCTGCTGTCGGCGGAGGACCCGCGCACCGACATCAGCCTGTACATCAACAGCCCCGGCGGCTCGGTCACCGCAGGGCTCGCCGTCTACGACACCATGCGGCTCATCCCGAACGACGTCTCGACGCTGGCCATGGGGTTCGCCGCCAGCATGGGCCAGTTCCTGCTCACCGTGGGGGCGCCCGGCAAGCGGCTCGCGCTGCCGAACGCGCGGATCATGATGCACCAGCCCTCAGCGGGCATCGGTGGCACCGCCGCGGACGTCGAGATCCAGGCGGAGAACCTCCAGTTCACCAAGAACGCCATCGAGCGGATCACCGCCGAGCACACCGGGCAGAGCGAGGAGACCATCGCGCGGGACGGCGACCGGGACCGCTGGTTCACGGCCGAGCAGGCCAGGGAGTACGGGATCGTGGACCGGGTGGTGGAGTCGCTCGCCGACATCCGCCCGGCCGCGTCGCGCCGACGGATGGGGCTGTGACATGGGGTCGTACACGGTTCCCTACGTTGTCGAGCGGACCGCGCAGGGTGAGCGGTCCTACGACGTCTTCAGCCGGCTGCTGAACGAGCGGATCGTCTTCCTCGGCACCGAGATCGACGACGGGGTCGCCAACGTGGTCATCGCGCAGCTCCTGCATCTGGAGTCGGCGAGCCCGGAGCAGGAGATCTCGATCTACCTCAACTCACCCGGTGGATCGTTCACTTCGCTGATGGCGATCTACGACACGATGACGTTCGTGCAGGCGCCGATCTCCACGTTCTGCGTCGGTCAGGCGGCGTCGACGGCGGCGGTGCTGCTGGCCGGCGGAGATCCCGGGCGCCGCTTCGTGCTCCAGCACGCGCGGGTGCTGCTCGGCCAGCCGGCCAGCGGCGGCCGACAGGGGACGGTCTCCGACCTCAGCCTCGCGGCCAAGGAGATGATCCGCATCCGCTCGCAGGTCGAGGAGGTCCTGTCCCGGCACACGCAGCACGACGTCGCCACGCTGCGCGCGGACATGGACCGGGACAAGGTGTTCACCGCCGAGGAGGCCGTCGCCTACGGGCTCGCCGACGAGGTGCTGAGCCGACGGTTCGCGTTCGCCTGACCCCGCGCGGCCGTGGCCGAAAGGCCGGCAAGCCGGTACGGCAAGGGGTGCATCCCTTGCCGTACCGGCCGTCGGTCCGGTCAGGCCGCGAGGCAGAGGCCGTCGTACTGCCCCGTGGTCGACGTGCGGCCCCGGCCCATCCGGCTCCCGCCCACCCGGCTCCGGGCGTGCTGGGTCAAATCGTCCTGGGCGAGCGAGAGCAGGTCGGTGAGGCCGAGGCCGAGAGCCTGGGCGGCGGCCGCGAGCACCTCGGAGGAGGCCTCCTTGCGTCCGCGCTCCACTTCCGACAGGTACGGCATCGAGATCCGGGCCGCCTCGGCGACATCCTTCAGCGTGCGCTGCTGGGCGAGCCGCTCGCGCCGCAGCACGCCGCCGACGAGGTCACGCCACAGGGGTTCCCTCGGCTCGGGTGTCCGTGGGGCTCCCGCCGGTCGCTGCGGGGCGCGGGTCGCCCCACCGGAACCGGGCGGCGAGGTCTGCGGGCGCAGGGGGATGACGCGGGCTTCGTTCGGCGCATGAGTGCTCACCCCTTCAGCCTAGGGATCCGGGGCGCCGGGGGAAGGGAGCGGCGTTCTGCCCTGGGAGAAGCCGGGAGGGCGGACCGAAGGTGTCGCGACCCGGCGCACGGTTCCGTTCCCGGTGCTGGACAGGTGGTGAACGATGGCCACGATCGGCGTGACAGTCCACTGGATTCACCCCGGAACCGGCGGTGCCGTCACCCTGGCAGCCGTCCTCATCCGGCTCCGCACAGGATCCGACACAGACAGACCCCGGTGCTGTGACCGGGATGGTTCATCGGATGGAGGTGGTCGGGCCAGGCACATGACCGGCAGGATCGGCAGATGCCCTATCTCGGACTGGTGACGGTGGTCGTGCGTGATTACGACGAGGCCATCGCCTTCTATATGGACGTCCTGGGGTTCGATCTCCTGGAGGACACCCTTGTCGATGAGGGGAAACGCTGGGTTGTGGTCGCTCCGCCCGGGGCGAAGGAAACGGCCGTGCTCCTGGCCCGGGCCGTGGCCCGTGGACAGGAAGCTCGCATCGGTGACCAAACGGGCGGCCGTGTCGGCTGGTTCTTGAACACCGACGCGTTCGAGCGCGACTACGAGCGCATGCGGGCAGCCGGGGTTGTCTTCGAAGAGGCACCGCGGCAGGAGCCCTATGGCACTGTCGCCGTCTTCAGGGATTTGTACGGGAACCGCTGGGACTTGCTCCAGCCCGTCCGTCATCGCGAAGCCGGAGGGTCGTGTGACGCGGGGTGAGGAGCATCTGCCGGGTGCTCATCCGGCTGTTGGCTTCCGCCTTCCTCGCCTCACCCGAGCTCAAGGAGCGCACATGACGATCACTGTCAGAGGGCGAGTCAGGCTCATCAGCAGAACCACCAGTCACATGATCCCTGTCAGAGGAGCAACACGGTTTCATCCCCTACAACCGCCCCGCTGGTACGGATGCCCCTGTGTGGGGGGCGAGGCCCATGTTCTCGGCCTCGTCCCCGCGCCCCATGACCTGCCCGGAAGGTCAGGAAGACTGCGCGATCGTCGCTTCCGGTACGTCGTCGGGATCCGTAGCGAGGGACGGCAGGGACCTGGGCCGGCCGGGGAGAATCAGCGCGACCACAGCAGCCAGCACCAGCAGACCGGCACCGGCGAGAAGCGCCGAACCGTAGCCGCTGTTGAGCGCTTCCAACGTCGGCTCACGGCGACCGGTCAGCGAGGCGGTGTGGCTGGTGGCCACGCTGACGGTGACCGCGAGGCCGAGTGAACCACCCACCTGCTGACCGCTGTTCAGCAGCCCGGAGGCCATACCGGCCTCCTGTTGGGAGACGCTTCCGGTGGCCGCGTTCGCCAGGGGGACGAAGCAGGCGCCGATGCCCGAGCTGGCAAGCAATGAGGGGCCGAGGATGTTCGCCAGGAAGCTTCCGTCCGCGGCGATCCGGCTGAACCACGCCAGACCCAGCGCACCGATCAGGGTTCCGGCGACGACCAGCATGCGCGGACCCACACGTGCGAGCAGCCGGCCGGAAACCATGGCGGCAGTGGTGAACCCGACACAGAACGGCAGGAAGGCCAGGCCCGCCACGGCGGGCGTGAAGTGCAGCACCCGCTGCAGATAGAGCGAGACGAAGTAGAAGCTCGCGAACTGTCCCGATGCCAGCAGGAGCATGGCCACGTTGGCACCCGTCACCGAACGGTGCGCGAACAGCCGTAGCTGGACGAGCGGTTCGCGGGCGCCCTTCACCTCGTACAGGACAAAGGCCACCAAGAGCACCAGCCCGCCGCCGAGGAAGCCGAGCGCGGTCGGGGACGTCAGGCTGTCATCGCCGGTCCGGACCACACCGTAGACCAGAGCGGCCAGCCCTGTGGAGGCCAGCACCGCACCCATGACATCGAGCCTGGAACGCTGCTCCGGCAGCCCCTGAGGCACCTCCTTGCCGGCGACCGCTGCGAACAGCACGATCGGCACGTTGATCAGCAGCACCCACCGCCAGTTGAGGTAGTCGGTCAGCAAACCTCCGATCAGCACTCCCGCCGCCCCGCCGGAGGCTCCGGCCACGCTCCACAGTGTCAGTGCCTTGGTACGTTGCACGCCTTCCGGGAACGTTGTGGTGACGATGGTCAGCGCGACCGGCGCGAGCACCGCAGCGCCCAGCCCCTGCACCAGGCGGGCCACCACCAGCTGCGACGGCTCCTGCGCCAGCCCGCCTGACAGGCTTGCCAGGCCGAAGAGGCCAAGGCCTACCCAGAGCACCCGGCGTTTCCCGAAGAGGTCGGCAACCCGGCCGCCCAGCAGGAGGAACCCGCCGAACACCAAGGTGTAGGCGTTGACCACCCATAACAGCCCCGCTTCGCTGAAGCCGAGGTCAGCGCGCACCGCCGGAAGTGCAACGTTCACCACCGAGGCATCCAGCGTCACCATGAATTGGGCGGCCACCACCACGGACAGCACCCAACCGAGCCGGGGGGAGGAATTCTCCCCCGCTTCCGTCTTCCGCATTTTCGTCCCTACGTTTTCTCGTGAATGGGGAGCCGGCCGGCGTCACGGGCAGCGCTCCGGACGCACCGCGGGTCAGCCGAGGAGGACGCCGAGCGCAACCCGACTGCGTGACGACGGTCAGTAATCCGCAGGCACCCAGGCGCCTCCGGCACATCTGGACACGGAGGATCGCCGGAGAGTGCCTGGACATGGATTACTGTACATGTATAAAAAATGGAGGCTCAAGGGCGCTGTGGCAGGCTGCACCCGTCACCGTCGAAGCGGGAGAAAGGGCAGATCGCTGAACACGCACACACCCGGGACCCGGGCCAGGGGGCGGCCTCGACGACTGTCACGCCAGGAGATCGTCGCCGCGGCTTACTCCATCGTCCGCGACGAGGGCGCGGAGAAACTGACGATGCGCCGCCTGTCGCGGACCATGGACAGCACGCCCATGGCGCTGTACCACCACGTTCGGGACAAGGACGAGCTCCTCACGCTCGTCCTGGAGCATGTCGCGCAGGACCTGCCGCGTCCGGAGCTGCCGGACGATCCGCGTGAACGGATCATCATGGTCTGCGAATCGATGTACCAGGCGTTCATCGACAACCCCTGGGTGGTGCCGGTCCTCGCCCGCGGCGAACTCGTGGGGCCGTCGGCCGTATGGATGACGGAGGAAATCATCGGCTCCCTCATCGCCTGCGGCCTGGGGCACGAGCAGGCGTTCTGGACGCACCAGACCATCTGGTACTACACCGCGGGGCAAGCGGTGCACACACCGCCGCACAAAACCGCCGACTCCGAGGACGACAGCGCGCCGCACTACTCCGCGGCCGCTGTCACCGACCCCTCCCCGGCGCGCTTCCCTCACCTGGCGAAGCTCGCCGGGGACGCCCGGAGCCTGGAGAGTCAATACAGCTACCGGCTGGGCCTCACCCACATTCTGGATGGCGCGCTTCCACCCGGCAGCACCGTCAGATGACCTAGCCGGACTGTGCCTCGTTGTTCCACGAGGGCATGGGCTCGGCAGGGCTCAGGGCAAGTCACGGAATGGCGCACGCTACGCCGCGCGGTCATCACGTCGCCGTAGCCGGTTGCGGTCAGGGTTGCGATGCAGGTGTGGAGGTACCCGCGCCTACCGAACTTGCGGCGTAGCCGCGTCGCGACCGCGGACCACCCGAGAGACTTAGCAACCTTGGTTGCTTCAATCCAACTAGTCAACTACGGTTGCTTCCATGTCCAACAAGGATCCCGCGGACGCACTTGCGGCTGTCGCCGCACTGCGCCGCCTCGCCGATCAGATCGAAGACGCCGCCGTAGAACAGGCGATGCGGTCCGGCTGGGGCTGGCCGCAGGTTGCCGAGGCGCTCGGCATCACACGCCAGGCGGTCTACAAGAAACACGCCAAGCGGCTCATCGCCGCCGGAGTCACCTTGAGGAGACGGGGATGAGCCGGTTCGACACATACCTCCAGTCCGTCATGGACCGGGCCGAGGCCGAGGCCAAGGAAGACGGCTCGGCGACCATCGACGCGCACCACTTACTGCTGGCGGTGGCTGCCCAGGACGGCACCGACGCACAGCGCGCGCTGCACGCGGCCGGCCTCGGCTACGAAACGCTCAAGGACGCCCTGCACCGGGAGTTCACGCACAGCCTGGCCACAGCCGGAGTGTCGCTCGACGACTTCGACCTGCCGCGGGCGACCCAGGAACCCGCGCGCCGCCCCCGGCTGGGCGCCTCGTCCAAGCTCGCCATGGAGCGGATGGCCACCCTGCGCGACACCGAAGACCTGCGCTCCGGCCACCTACTGCTCGGCGTCCTCCAGGCGGAGGTCGGCACGGTCCCGCGCGCCCTCACTCTGGCGGGCGCGGACCGGGCCGAGCTCGTCGAGCGGGTACGGAGCGAGTGGTGAGGCAGGCCGCCCTGAGCGTCGAGGGGCTGAGCATGCGGTATGGCAGCACCGACATCCTGCGCCAAGTGACGTTCCAGGTACAGCCAGGCGAGGTGGTGGCGTTACTGGGGCCGAACGGCGCGGGAAAGTCCACCACGATCGAGATCCTCGAGGGCTTCCGCATGCGTTCGGCCGGCCGTGTGCAGGTGCTCGGCACCGACCCGGCACACGCCGACGAGCAGTGGCGCGCCCGGGTGGGCGTCATGCTCCAGTCCTGGCGCGACCACGGCAGGTGGCGGGTCCGCGAACTCCTCGCCCACCAGGCCTCCTATTACGCCTGCTGCGCACGCACCCCGTGGGAGCCCGACGAGCTCGTCGACGCGGTCGGCCTGACATCACAAGCCGACCAGAAGATCAGAACCCTGTCGGGCGGACAGCGGCGCCGCATGGACGTGGCGCTCGGCATCGTCGGCCGCCCCGACGTGCTCTTCCTCGACGAACCCACCACCGGCTTCGATCCTCAGGCCAGGCGTGAGTTCCACGAGCTGGTGCGCCGCCTGGACACCACCATCCTGCTGACCACCCACGACCTGGACGAGGCGGAGAAGCTCGCCGACCGCATCGTGATCCTCAACCGCGGGCGGATCGTCGCCGACGGCACACCGCACGAACTGACCCGGCAGATCGCCGGAGAGGACCGCGTGCGGTGGCGGCGCGGCGAGCAGCGCTTCACCCGGTCGACGCTGCAGTCGACCGACTTCGTACGAACGCTCTTCCAGCAGCACGGCGATGAGGTCAGCGAGCTCGAAGTGCACCGCGCCTCGCTGGAGCAGACATATCTGGCACTGGTGCACGAGGCGGAGGCTCCACGATGACCTACGCGATACGCGCCGGCCTGACACGCGGCCTGATCGAGCTGCGGCAGTCGTTCACCAACGGAGCGGAGCTCGCCAACCACCTGCTCTGGCCGCTGTTGATGCTGGGCGCCTTGTGGTTCATGCGTGGCACGGAGTTCGGGAGCACGGGGCTGCTGCTCGGCGCCCTCGCGCTACCGAGCATCCTTGGCATGAACGTCTCCTTCGGCATGGTCAGCATGAGCCAGCTGCTCACCGCGGAACGCGAGGACGGCACTCTGCTGCGCGCCAGGGCCACCCCGCACGGCATGACCGGCTACCTCGTCGGGAAGGTCCTCTCGGTCTCCGGCGCACTGCTGGCCGACCTCGCGATCTTCCTGATCCCCGGGCTGTTCTTGATCGACGGGTTCGACCTCGGTGTCGACGCATGGCTGGGCCTTGCCTGGGTGGCGGTGCTCGGCATGGTGGCCACCCTGCCGATCGGCGCCATCCTCGGCTCGGTGTTCACCAGTGCACGCGCGCAGGGGCTGATACAGCTGCCTGTCCTCGGGATGATCGCCATCTAGGGCATCTTCTACCCGGTCACCGCGCTCCCGGAGTGGCTGCAGTGGATCGCGCAGGTCTTCCCGGTCTACTGGCTCGGCCTGGGCATGCGCTCCGCACTGCTGCCGTCCGACGCTGTGGCCGTCGAGATCGGGGAGTCATGGCGGCACCTGGAGACGGTCGGCGTACTGGGCGCCTGGGCGGTGTTCGGCCTGCTCGTGGCACCGGTCGTGCTGCGCAGGATGGCGCGCAGGGAGTCCGGTTCCGCCATGGCCGCGCGCCGCGAACGCGTCCTGCAGAAGGCCGGGTGAGGTGAGCGCGGGCCGGCGACGGGGTTCTTTCGCCGTAGGTTCCAGGCGGGAAGCATGACGACTCCCGCCTGGAACCCCCCGCTCAGAGCGGGGCTGCAGATGGCTCACGGCCCGTGTAGGCGTTGCCCCTCAGCCCGTCCTGTACGCGGGAGGGGTCAAGCCACCGGCACGGGCGAAGGCAGCGTGCGGCCGAGGACGGCCCATCAGACGTCCCGGTATTGGTCCCGAACCTCGGGGCCTTGCTGAAAGCCGGCCGACGTGTAGGTGGCGACGGCGCCGGCATTCGCGCTCGGGGCGCAGACGAGCGCGCTCGACGAGCCCAGCTCCTGGAGCGCGGCCGCCGCGGCGACGGTGATCGCCTCGCCGTAGCCGAGACGGCGATGTTCCCGGTGCACGCCCATCGGTTCGAGCAGCCCGGGCCTGCCCGGGCCGGCCGACCACACCGTCACCGCCGCCACCGCGTTGCCCCGGTCGTCGTACGCGATCAGGCTCCGGGCGTCGGCGTACGGCAATCCGGCCGCCATCGTGTGCCAGCGCTCGCCGGTGCACCTCGACCCGTCGAACGCTGCCCGATGGACGGCGGCGAACACGTGCGCCTGCTCCGGCCCGACCACCTCGGTCCGCACGCCCGGTTCCCGCACCGGCTCCGTGAGGTCGCGGCGCAGCGGCGTCCACGACTCGTCGGCTTTCCAGCCGTCCTCAAACAGGAAATCTTGCACCAGTGCCCCCATCGGCGCCTCGATGGCCACCCTCCCCTCGGGCAGCACGCCGCGCTCCGGGGCGGTCACGTCCGCTGCCAACTGCCGCGCCAGTTCCTCGTCCCGCTGAGCGTCCGGCGCGATCGTCAGCCGCAGCAGCCGGGGACCGTCCAGCAGGCCGACGGCGAGGATCCGTCCGCCCCGGCTCCACGTCCTGACCGCCGCGGCGGTCGCTTCCGCACCCGACTGCCAGAACCAGCCCAGGTCCCCCGGGTGCAGTTGCATCGGCGCGCCGTCGTACTGCCACTCCCGCAGCACACCCACGGCCTCGCTCAGCCCGTCGATTCCCGGGTTGCCCAACACCATCGCCATACCCCAATCACACACCACCGCACCGATGTTGGCGAGTGGAAGCAGCGCAGCACGACGTCATCACCACCGCCCGCCGCCGGCTCTCCTTTGCCGGAGAACCGCTCCGGCGCTTCTCCGGGCGGCCTGCTCCGGACGATCCGATCCGGACGTCATGAGCCGGCCCGGTGCCGAACTCGGGCCCGGGCCCCCGACAGCGGCCCCGCCGTCACCCCCGCCCCCTCCCCGGGGCCTTCCGCGCCGCCCGCAGGTACTCGCGGTTCAGCGCGGAAATGCTGGGCAGCGGGATGCCCTTGGGGCAGGCGGTGGCGCACTCGCCGGTGTTGGTGCAGCCGCCGAAGCCCTCGGCGTCCATCGCCGTGACCATGTCCAGGACGCGGCTCTCCCGCTCCGGCGCCCCCTGCGGCAGGGAGCCCAGATGGACGACCTTGGCGGCGGTGAAGAGCATCGCCGAACCGTTGGGGCAGGCGGCCACGCAGGCGCCGCAGCCGATGCACCCGGCGTTCTCGAACGCCGTGTCGGCGTCGGCCTTGGGGACCGGGGTGGCGTGCGCCTCGGGGGCGCTGCCGGTGGGGGCGGTGATCCAGCCGCCCGCGCCGATGACCCGGTCGAGCGCGGTGCGGTCGACTACCAGGTCCTTGACGACGGGGAACGCCGCGGCGCGCCACGGTTCGACGTCGATGGTGTCGCCGTCGCGGAAGTGCCGCATGTGGAGCTGGCAGGTGGTGGTGGGTTCGGGGCCGTGGGCCCGGCCGTCGATGACCATGCCGCAGGCGCCGCAGATGCCCTCGCGGCAGTCGTGGTCGAAGGCGACGGGTTCGTCACCGCGCTCGGTCAGCTCCTCGTTGAGGGTGTCGAGCACTTCGAGGAACGACATGTCGGGTGAGATGCCGCGCACCTCGTACGAGGTCATGGCGCCGGGTGCCCCGGGCCCCGGCTGCCGCCAGATGCGCAGGGTGAGGGTCATCGGATGTGCGGGGGTGGGCCCGCGCTGTGCCGGGGTCATGCGTAGCTCCGCTGGGTGGGGTGGACGGACGTGAAGACCAGGGGTTCCTTGTGGAGCACGGGCGGGGCTCCGGTGCCGGTGAACTCCCAGGCGGCGGCGTAGGAGAAGCGTTCGTCGTCGCGCTGGGCCTCGCCGTCGGGGGTGCGGCTCTCCGCACGGAAGTGGCCGCCGCAGGACTCCTCGCGGTGCAGGGCGTCGAGGCACATCAGCTCGGCGAGCTCCAGGTGGTCGGCGACGCGGTTGGCGTGCTCCAGCGACTGGTTGAGCTGCTCCCCGCTGCCGGGCACCCGGACCCGCCGCCAGAACTCCTCGCGCAGCGCGGGGATCCGGTCCAGCGCGGTGCGCAGCCCGGCGTCGTCGCGGGCCATGCCGCAGCGGTCCCAGAGCAGCCGGCCCAGTTCGCGGTGGAAGGATTCGGGGGTGCGGTCGCCGTTCACCGAGAGCAGCAGGTTGAGGTGGTCCTCGGTGTCCGCGACGGCCTCGGTGACTGCCGGGTGGTCCGGGGGTATCTCCTGCCGCGGTGTCCGGGCCAGGTAGTCGCCCATCGAGGTGGGCAGCACGAAGTAGCCGTCGGCGAGGCCCTGCATGAGGGCGCTGGCGCCGAGCCGGTTGGCGCCGTGGTCGGAGAAGTTGGCCTCCCCGACGGCGAACAGGCCCGGCACGGTGGTCCGCAGGTCGTAGTCGACCCAGAGCCCGCCCATGGTGTAGTGGATGGCGGGATAGATGCGCATCGGCACCGCGTACGGGTCCTCGGCGGTGATCCGCTGGTACATCTCGAAGAGGTTGCCGTACTTCGCCTCGACGGCGGCGCGGCCCATCCGGGCGATGGCGTCGGCGAAGTCCAGGTAGACGCCCTGGCCGCCGGGGCCGACGCCGCGCCCTTCGTCGCAGACGCTCTTGGCAGCGCGGGAGGCGATGTCCCGTGGCACCAGGTTGCCGAAGGACGGGTACAGGCGCTCCAGGTAGTAGTCGCGTTCCGCTTCCGGGATCGCGCCGGGCGGCCGGGTGTCGCCCTGGATCCTCGGCACCCAGATGCGGCCGTCGTTGCGGAGCGACTCGCTCATCAGCGTCAGCTTGGACTGGTGGTCGCCGGAGCGCGGGATGCAGGTGGGGTGGATCTGGGTGAAGCAGGGGTTGGCGAACCAGGCGCCACGGCGGTGGGCCCGCCAGATCGCGGTGGCGTTGGAGTTCTTGGCGTTGGTGGACAGGTGGAAGACGTTGCCGTAGCCGCCGGTGGCCAGGACGACGGCGTCGGCGAGGTGCCTGGTGATCCGGCCGGTGATCAGGTCGCGGGCGACGATGCCGCGGGCCCGGCCGTCGACGACGATGAGGTCGAGCATCTCGGTACGGGGGTGCAGTTCGACCCGGCCGGCCGCGATCTGCCGGGAGAGTGCCTGGTATGCGCCGAGCAGCAGCTGCTGGCCCGTCTGGCCGCGGGCGTAGAAGGTGCGGGAGACCTGGACGCCGCCGAAGGAGCGGGTGTCGAGCAGCCCGCCGTACTCGCGGGCGAACGGCACGCCCTGGGCCACGCACTGGTCGATGATCTGCACCGACAGTTCGGCGAGCCGGTGGACGTTGGACTCCCGGGCGCGGAAGTCGCCGCCCTTGACGGTGTCGTGGAACAGCCGGTGCACCGAGTCCCCGTCGTTGCGGTAGTTCTTGGCGGCGTTGATGCCGCCCTGGGCGGCGATGGAGTGGGCACGGCGCGGCGAGTCCTGGTAGCAGAACTGGACGACGCGGTAGCCCTGTTCGGCGAGGGTCGCGCCGGCCGAGCCGCCGGCCAGCCCGGTGCCGACCACGATGACCGTGTGCTTGCGGCGGTTGGCGGGGTTGACCAGGGCGGCCTCGAAGCGGCGGCGGTCCCAGCGCTGTTCGACGGGCCCGGCCGGGGCCCGGGTGTCGGCGAGCGGTTCCCCGGTGCGGTAGGAGGTGTAGCGGGTCATGTCAGTTCACCAGCCCGGTCAGTACGGCGACGGGCACGCTCAGGAAGCCGACGGTCAGCAGGGCGGAGAGGCCGAGGGCCGTCGCCTTGAGCGTCCGGTTCCGGCGGGCGCTGTTGGCGCCGAGGGTCTGCGCCGCGCTCCAGAAGCCGTGATGGATGTGGAGACAGAGGGCGAGCATCGCCACGATGTAGATGCCGCCGCCGTACCAGGTCGAGAAGGAGGCGACGAGATTCTCGTACGGATGGTCCCGCTCGGCCCGCGGGTTCACCGTGAGGGTGGTGAAGTCCAGGATGTGCCACACGATGAAGAGTCCGAGGATCACCCCGCCCCAGCGCATGGTGCGGGTGGCATAGCCGGCCCGGCGCCGCCGGTGGGCGTAGCCCTGCGGCCGGGCGGCCCGGTCCCGCCGCCTGAGCTGGTACGCGGCGACGCCGTGCAGGACGACGCACGCGGTGAGCCCGGTGCGCATGATCCACAGGAACCAGGTGCGGTGCAGGACCGGTGCCCCGATGGTGCGCAGCCAGGCGCCGTACTGGTTGAACTCGTCGGGGCCGAAGAAGACCTTGAGGTTGCCCACCATGTGGGAGACCAGGAAGAGCAGCATGACCACGCCGGTGACGGCCATGACCGCCTTCTTGCCGACGGTCGACCGCCAGACCAGACGCAGGGTGGACAGAGAAGCCGTGGGCGACGAAGCCGCCGTGGACGAAGAGGTCGTGGACGACGTAGCCGCCGTGGAGGATGAAGCCGCCGTGGACGGAGGGTCCGCCCTCGTTGGGAGTGCCATGGTCCTTGACGGTAGGACCGGCCCCTTCGACAGGTCCAAGACATGGTTCGGCTCATCTCCATAGGCAGGGCCTATGGTGGAGGAGTGCAGTTCCAGCAGCTCCGGTACTTCGTCGCGGTGGCCGAGACCCGGCACTTCACCCGGGCCGCCGAGCAGGTCCATGTCGCCCAGCCGTCGTTGTCCCAGCAGATCAGGGCCCTGGAACGGGAGCTGGGCGCGGACCTCTTCAGCCGGGCCCGCGGCCATGTCGCGCTGACCGACGCCGGTGAGGCGCTGCTCCCGCTGGCCCGGCGCATTCTGGCCGACACCGAGACGGCCCGCTACGCGGTGCAGGAGGTGGTGCAGCTGCGGCGCGGCCGGGTGCGCCTCGGGGCCACGCCGAGCCTGTGCACCGGCCTGCTGCCGGACGTGCTGCGCGCCTTCCACGATCGGCATCCGGGGATCGAGCTGCTGCTCGAGGAGAGCGGTTCGCACGACCTGGTGCGCGGGCTGGCCCGGGGCGGGCTCGACCTGGCCCTGCTGATCCTGCCGCTGCCCGCCTCCTCCCCCGCCCTCACGACGACGGAGCTGCTGCGGGAGGACCTCGTGGTGGTGTCGTCGCAGGCCGCCGGGGCGCCGGGCGGGGGCGGCCCGGTCCGGCCCGAGGATCTGCGCGACCAGCCACTGGTGATGTTCCGGCACGGCTACGACCTGCGGGAACTCACCGTCGCGGCCTGCCGGGCGGCGGGCTTCGAGCCGACCTTCGCGGTGGAGGGCGGGGAGCTGGACGCGGTGCTCGGCTTCGTCCGGGCGGGTCTGGGCCTGGCGGTGCTGCCGAGCATGGTCGCCGGACGGGCCGGTCCGGGGCTGCGGAGCACCCCGTTCGCCGCTCCGGGGCTGCGGCGCACCATCGCCCTCGCCCACCGGACGGATGTGGCGCCGCCCCGGGCCGCGCGGGAGCTGCGCCGGGTGCTGCTGGAGCATTTGCGGGATGCCGCGGCTCGGGGGAGGCTGCCTGAAGGCACGGAATTGACCGCCCCCGCCTGAGCTCCGGCCCGGGCAGCCCGGGCTCCGGCCCGGGCACCGGCGACGTTCCGCATTACCGGAGCGGCGCCGGGCAGTCTTGAGGGTGTGTCTCCCAGTGGCTTAGGTGGAACGAGCAACTCGGCACCGCGACCGGCCGGGCTGCGAGAGGGTTCCTTCGACGAGAGGTACCGGCCGTGCTGCACGAACCGAGGACGACCCCCGCGAGCACCCTGACCGAGGCCGTCGCCGAGGCCTACGTGGAGGGCATCTGTTTCAAGACCGGACCGCCCCGGCGGCTCGGTATCGAACTGGAATGGCTGGTCCGGGACCTGCACCAGCCGTCCCGGCCCGTGGACCCCGGCCGGCACGCCGCCGCCGTCGCGGCGCTGCGCCGCCTGCCGCTGCGGTCCCCGCTGACGTTCGAGCCCGGTGGCCAGCTCGAACTCAGCCCCCCTCCGGCCGGCTCGCTCACCGCGTGTGTGGCGCAGGCCGAGGCGGATCTGGCCCTCGTCCGGGCCGCGCTGCGCGAGCACGCGCTGCGCCTGGTGGGCCACGGCCACGACCCGCGGCATCCGCCCCGCCGGCTGCTCACCGCACCCCGGTACGACGCCATGGAGGCGTACTTCGACCGCGGCGGCCCGGCCGGCCGCTCCATGATGTGTTCCTCGGCGTCCGTGCAGGTGTGTCTGGACGCCGGTCACGAGGAGCCGGGCCCGCTGGGGTACGCCCGCCGGTGGCGGCTCGCCCATCTGCTGGGCGCCGTGCTGGTCGCGGCGTTCGCGAACTCCCCGCTGCGCGAGGGCCGGCCCACCGGCTGGCGGTCCACCCGGCAGGCCGTCTGGGCCGAGCTCGACCCGGGCCGGTCGCTCGCCCCGCCCGACGGCCGGGCCCCGCGGGCGGCGTGGACCCGGTACGTGCTCGACGCGCCGGTGATGTGCGTGCGCTGCGACGAGGGGCCCTGGAGCGTTCCGGAGGGGCTGACGTTCCGGGAGTGGATCCGCCGCGGCCTCCCCCGGCCACCGGAACAGGCGGACCTCGACTACCACGTGACGACCCTCTTCCCGCCGGTCCGGCCGCGCGGCCACCTGGAGCTGCGCATGATCGACGCCCAGCGCGGGGACGACGGGTGGCAGGTCCCGCTGGCCGTGACGGCCGCCCTCTTCGACGACCCGGAGGCGTCCGAGACCGTCTACCGGGCGATCAAACCGCTCGCCGAGACCGCCGGTTCCGCTCCGGCGCCCCGCAATCCGCTGTGGCGCGCCGCCGCCCGGCACGGTCTCGCCGACCCCGAACTGCACGCCGCGGCCCTCGTCTGCTTCGCGGCCGCGCAGGAGGCGCTGCCCCGGATCGGGGCGTCCGACGCGCTCCGGGCCGCCGTGGCCGCCTTCACCGACCGCTATGTCGCCCGCGGACGATGTCCCGCCGACGACGTGCTCGACCGCGCTCCAGGGAAGGCTTCAGGGAAGGACATCCGCTCATGACCGCCACCGGCCCCGCCACCGGCCCCCTCACCGAAACAGCCCCTGTCGTCGGTGCCGAGGCGCTCCGGCAGCGGGCCGTCGACGCCCTCCGCACCGCCCGGGAACGCACCGCGCTCCTCACCACCTGCGTCGAGGACCCCGACCTCACCGCCCAGCACTCGCCCCTGATGTCGCCGCTCGTGTGGGACCTGACCCACATCGGCAACCAGGAGGAGCAGTGGCTGCTGCGGACCGTCGGCGGCCGGGAGGCCCTCCGGCCGGACATCGACAAGGTCTACGACGCGTTCGAGCACCCGCGGGCCGAGCGCCCCTCGCTGCCGCTGCTGCCGCCCGCCGAGGCCCGGAGCTATGTCGCCGACGTGCGCAGCCGGGTGCTGGACGTGCTGGAGAGCACCCCGCTGACCGGCGGCCGGCTCATCGACGCCGGGTTCGCCTTCGGGATGATCGCCCAGCACGAGCAGCAGCACGACGAGACGATGCTCATCACCCACCAGTTGCGGCGCGGACCGGCCGCCCTGACCGCTCCCCCGCCGCCGCCCGCACCGGCCGACGCCGCGGGGCTGCCCGCCGAGGTCCTGGTGCCCGGCGGCCCGTTCCTCATGGGGACGTCCACCGAGCCGTGGTCCCTGGACAACGAACGCCCCGGCCACACCCGCGAGGTGCCGGGCTTCTTCCTCGACACGGTGCCGGTCAGCAACGGCGCCTACACCCGCTTCATCGAGGACGGCGGCTACGACGACGCCCGCTGGTGGGCCCCCGAGGGCTGGGCGTACATCCGGGAACACGGCCTGGCCGCGCCGCTGTTCTGGCAGCGCGACGGCCGGGCCTGGCTGCGGCGGCGGTTCGGGGTCACCGAGCCGGTGCCCGCCGAGGAGCCGGTGCTGCACGTCAGCTGGTACGAGGCCGACGCCTACGCGCGCTGGGCCGGGCGCCGGCTGCCCACCGAGGCGGAGTGGGAGAAGGCGGCCCGCCACGACCCGGCCACCGGCCGCTCCCGGCGCTACCCGTGGGGCGACGCCGATCCCTCCCCCGAGCTCGCCAACCTCGGCCAGCGCCATCTGCGGCCCGCCCCCGTGGGCAGCTATCCGGCGGGCGCCTCGCCGCTGGGCGTGCGGCAGCTGATGGGCGATGTGTGGGAGTGGACGTCCAGCGAGTTCCTGCCCTACCCGGGGTTCGCCGCCTTCCCGTACCGGGAGTACTCCGAGGTGTTCTTCGGCGACGGCTACAAGGTGCTCCGCGGCGGCTGCTTCGCCGTCGACCCGGTCGCCTGCCGCGGCACGTTCCGCAACTGGGACCACCCGATCCGGCGGCAGATCTTCTCCGGCTTCCGGACCGCCCGCGACGCCACCCCGGAGGCCGTGTGATCACCCGCCGAGCAGCCCCGCCGCGCGCCGACGGACTCCGCCGCCGGACCACTCGGCCGCACCCGGCCTGTGTCCGGGGCGCCGCCGGGAGGTGGATCTGATGTGCCGTCATATCGCTTACCTGGGACCGGAGACACCGGTCGGCGAGGTCACCCTGCGCCCGCCGCACGGGCTGTTCCGGCAGTCCTGGGCGCCGCGCCGGCAGCGGTACGGCACCGTCAATGCCGACGGCTTCGGCGTCGGCTGGTACGCCCCCGGCGACCCGGTGCCCGCCCGCTACCGCAGGTCCGGACCCATCTGGGCGGACCAGTCGTTCGCCGACCTGGCCCGGGTGGTCCGCACCGGCGCCGTGCTCGCGGCCGTCCGGGACGCCACCGAGGCCGGGGCGGACGGGGAGGCCGCGGCGGCACCGTTCGCCGACGGGCCCTGGCTGTTCAGCCACAACGGCGCCCTCACGGACTGGCCCGGCTCGGCGGCCCCGCTCGCCGCCGGACTGCCCACCGTGGAACTGCTCACCCTGGAGGCCCGCTGCGACTCGGCGCTGGTCTGGGCGCTGATCCGCAACCGGCTGCGCTCCGGGGACGAGCCGGGCCAGGCCCTCGCCGACAGCGCCACCGCGCTCGCCGAGGCCGCCCCCGGCTCCCGGCTCAACTTCCTGCTCACCGACGGGGTGTCGATCGCCGCCACCGCCTGGGGCGACACCCTCTGGCACCTGCACGACCCCGCCCGGCGCTCCGTGGCCGTCGCCTCCGAACCGTACGACGACGACACCCGCTGGACCGAGGTACCCGACCGGACCCTTCTCACCGCCACCCGCACCGATGTCCTCCTGACCCCGCTCAAGGAGCCGAGCCGTTGAGTCCGTTCGCCGTCACCCGCACCCTGCCCGCCGACGCCACCACCGCCGCTCTCCGCTCCGATGTGCAGCGGGGGCTGACCGCCACGCCGAAGCAGCTGCCGCCCAAGTGGTTCTACGACGCCCGCGGCAGCGAGCTGTTCGAGGAGATCACCCGGCTGCCCGAGTACTACCCGACCCGCGCCGAACGGGAGATCCTGATCGACCGGGCCGCCGACATCGCCGCCGCGACCGGGGCCCGCACCCTCGTCGAACTCGGCTCCGGCTCGTCCGAGAAGACCCGGCACCTGCTCGACGCCCTCACCGGTCTGCGCACCTATGTGCCCGTGGACGTCAGCGAGTCGGCGCTCACCCTGGCCGGCCGGGCCCTGCTGGAGGAGCGCCCCGGGCTCACCGTGCACGCCCTGGTCGCCGACTTCCAGCACGGCCTGGACCTCCCGGAGAGCCCCGGGCCGCGGCTGGTGGCCTTCCTCGGCGGCACGCTGGGCAATCTGCTGCCCGCCGAACGCGCCGCGTTCCTCGGCTCGGTCCGGGAGTTCCTCTCCCCCGGCGACGCCCTACTGCTCGGCACCGACCTGGTGAAGGACGAGGCGACGCTGGTCGCGGCGTACGACGACGCGGCCGGGGTCACGGCGGCGTTCAACAAGAACGTGCTGTCCGTCCTCGACCGCGAACTGGGCGCCGACTTCGACCCCGACGCCTTCGACCACGTCGCCGTCTGGGATGCCGGCCACGAGTGGATCGAGATGCGCCTGCGCGCCCGCACCGCGCTGACCGCGAAGATCCCGGCGCTGGACCTGGCGGTCACCTTCGCGGCGGGCGAGGAACTGCGGACCGAGATCTCGGCCAAGTTCCGCCAGGAGACCGTGCGGGAGGAGCTGGCGGCGGCCGGACTGGCGCTGCGCCACTGGTGGACGGACACGGCGGGCCGGTTCGCACTGTCGCTGGCCTTTCCGGAGGACTGACACACCAGCCGTCCGCGGCCGGTTGCTCCGCAGGAGCCCCGGCCGCGGACGAACGGTACGGGGACCTCAGGCGCCCGGTCCGGCCACCTTCACCCCGTCCACCACGATGTCGGCGACGGTGTCGTAGAAGCACAGATGGTCCTTGATCGCGGCGACCTCCGCGAGCGGGTCCGGGTAGGCCCACACCACGTCCTCGCGGAGCTCGCCCGTGCCGTCCCGGTAGGACCAGTACGCGGCGTCGCCCTTGAACGGGCAGTGGGTGCTGGAGACCGTGGCCTCCAGGCGGTCCGTGGCCACGTCCGCCGGGGGCAGGTAGTAGCGGACCGGCAGGCCCGTCTCGTGCACCAGCACCGGGCTGCGGGTCTCGGCGACGACCTGGCCTCCGATCTCGACCCGGACGTGCTGCGAACCGGGGACGGCTTCGACGGTGTGCTTGCGGTGGGGCACGATGCGCTCCTTCGCTGCCGGCTGTGTCCATGTGCAGGTGTGTCATGTGCAGGCTGCGGGCCGCCCGCGGTGCGCGGGCGGACGCTCACCCGGCGTCCTGCCGTCAAGCGTCGTACACCCGGGTTCCTCCCCCGGGCGCCGTTCACCTGCTGTCCACGGTGCCCACGCCCTCGTCCGGCGTGCGGCCGGACGCCGCATCCGGCGGCGTGCCGTGGCTCTCCCTACGTCAACACCCCGTCCGGCCCGCTGATTCCCACCCGCCCGTCCGTGACCTCGCCCGGGTGGAGATCACCCCGGCCGAGACCGCCCCGGTCGAGACCGCCCGGGGAGACATCGCCCGGGCGGAGATCGTCAGGGTGAGGATCCCCCGGCACGCCCCAGTCACCCCGCGGGCCCTCCGTCACCCCGCGGACCGCCGCGTGGGCGGCCCGGGCCAGGGCGCGGCGGTCGGGGTACGCGCCGGCGGGTATCCGCGGCAGCAGGACCAGTTCGGCGACCAGCCCACGGGAGCGGGCGACCCGGCGCACCGAGGTGAGCAGGGTGTCCTCGCCGATGAACGCCGGGACGGCCGTGGGTGAGCGGTCCAGCAGCCGGTAGCGGACGGCGACCGGCTGCACCGGGGCGGAGGCGTCGAGAGCGGCCTGGAACACGGCGTTCCGGAAGCGTCCGTGGCGGCGCCCGCACCAGGTGCTGCCCTCGGGGAAGGCCACCACCGTGCGGCCGGTCCGCAGCACCGAGCCGATCTCGCCGACCGTGCCGGGAAGGGCCCGCAGCCGGGCCCGGTCCACGAAGAGCGTGCCGCCGCGGGCGGCGAGCCGGCCGAGGACCGGGTAGTGCGCGATCTCCGCCTTGGCCAGCATCCGGCCGGGGCGGGCGGCGGCGATGAGCGGGATGTCCAGCCAGGAGACGTGGTTGGCGACGACGAGGGCCCCGGAGGCCGTCCGTTCGGTGTCGCCGCCGGTGATCCGGACCCGTACGCCGAGGGCCGCGACCAGGGCCCGCGACCAGCGGGCGGTGAGCCGGTCGCGGAGCCCCGCGGGGAGCGCGCCGGCCACGGGCGAGAGAAGGACTCCGCACGTCAGCACGGAGAGCAGCGCCGCGTACCGGACCGCCCGGCGCGGCCCCGCCACGGTGGGCGCGGGGCCGGCCAGACAGCGCGGGGCCGTGCACGGGGCGCTGGGCAGCCAGACGCTCATGCCGCCGGGGCGAGGGAGAGGAAGTGGCGGAGGTAGCGCGGGTCGGTGCGCTTCAGGGAGAGCAGGACGTACAGGTCCGCGACGTTGAAGTCGGGGTCGTGGGCGGGCTCCCCGCAGACCCAGGCGCCGAGCCGGAGGTAGCCGCGCAGCAGCGGCGGCAGCGGGGTGCGGCCGGTGGGGGCGACGCCGGTGGGCTGCCACGGCAGGCGCGGCTCGACCCGGTACTCCGGCGGCGCGAGGTGCTTCGCGGAGACCGTGTCCCAGACGCCGGCGGCGAGGGTTCCGCCGTCGGCGAGCGGTATGGAGCAGCAGCCGGCGAGCCACTCGTGCCCGCGGTCCGTCAGGTAGCGGGCGATCCCGGCCCACATCAGCGAGATGACCGCGCCGTCGCGGTGGTCGGGGTGGACGCAGGAGCGGCCGACCTCGACCAGGTCGTGCCGGAGCCCGGCCTGCCGGCCGAGGTCGAACTCGCCCTCGGCGTAGAGCCGCCCGGCGACCGCGGCCCGGTCGGGCGGCAGCAGCCGGTAGGTGCCGACGACGAGGCCGGTGCTCTCCTCGCGGACGAGGAGGTGGTCGCAGTAGGCGTCGAAGGGGTCGATGTCCAGTCCGGGCTCGGTGGTGGCGAGCAGCGCGCCCATCTCCCCGGCGAACACCTCGTGCCGGAGGTGCTGTGCGGCCCGGACGTCCTGTGCGTCGCGGGCGAGGGAGACGGTGTAGCGGGGGCGGACGGCGGCCCGCCGCGGGGCGGGGGCGAGCGGAGGCGAAATCGTCATGCCTCCTGTGTGGCGGCGCGGGCTGGCCGTGACGTGGACGTTTCACGGAGCGCGGGTGTGCGGCGGCTGAATGCTGGGGGCACCCCGCCTCGCGGGCCGTCCCGGGCTGGGGCACGGTGGGAGGAAGACCGCATCGTCCCGTCGGCAGGGAGGGCGCCATGTCCGATCACACCTACCGGGTGACCGAAATCGTCGGATCCTCGCACGAGGGAGTCGATGCCGCAATTCGGAACGGAATCCGACGCGCCGCGCGGACCCTGCGCAATCTGGACTGGTTCGAGGTCACACAGATTCGCGGACACATCGAAGAGGGCGGTATCGAGCACTTCCAGGTCGGACTGAAGGTGGGTTTCCGGCTGGACGACGCCGATGGACCGGGCTCCTGAGGTCCTGCCGGGACGTACGCGTCCGTTCGGGGGCACCGTCGCACGAGCGGCGCAACCCAACGGGCATATAAGGATTAAAACGGGCAAGCTGGGAATAGAGTGGCGGCGGATCGCAGTTCGCCACGTTCCTCAAGGGGAGGACTCCCGTGCCCGTAAGCCTGGATCAGTTGCGCCGATGCACGGTCGCCGTCGACCTCGGGGCGGCGCGGACGAGGGTGTACGTGAAGGACACCGGTCTGGTCGTCGACGAGCCGAGCGTGGCCGCCGTGAACACCCGCAGCGGGGCGCTCCTCGCCGTCGGTGAACTCGCGGAGCGGATGACCGGCCGGACCCCCGATCACATCCGGGTGGTCCGCCCCATCTCCGGTGGCACCGTGGTGGACATCGACATGGCGCAGCGCATGCTCCGTCAGCTCATCGGCGGCAAGCTCCGCAAGGCCTGGCGGCGCAGGCCGACGCTGCGGATCGCGGCCTGCACCCCGCACGACAGCGAGCCGCTGACGCAGCGGGCCGCCGTGGAGACGCTCACCGCGCTCGGCGCCCGCCGGGTGGAGCTGGCGGACACCCTGGTCTGCGCGGCCGTGGGCTGCGGGCTCCCCGTGGAACAGCCCGAGGCGACGATGATCGTGGTGTGCGGCGCCGCGACCTCGCAGGTCGCGGTGCTCTCACTGGGCTCGATCGTCTCCGCCGAGACCATCCCGGTGGGCGGCAACTCCATCGACCACGCGGTCGTCGAGCATCTGCGCAACGAGCACGAGTTGATGCTGCCGAGCCCGGCGGTGCGCCCGCTGCACCTCGTCCTGGGGTCGGTGGAGGAGACGCAGACCGAGGTGCACGGCCGGGACGTCACCACGGGGCTCGCCCGCTCGGTGGTGGTGGACACCGAGGACCTGCGGCGGGTCATCTCCACCCCGCTGACCGGTGTGCTGGACGGCATCCGGACGGTCCTGCGGCGCTGCCCGCCGGACCTGGTCGCCGACCTGTCCGACCGGGGCATCATGCTGGCCGGCGGCAGCGCGCTGCTGCCCGGCCTGGACACCATGCTGAGCCGGGCGACCGGCATGCCCGCCCACACCGCGGAGCGGCCCGACACCTGTGCGGTGCGCGGGCTGGGCGCGATGCTGGAGGGCAAGGTCAGGCCGCTGCACCTGGATCCGCTGGCGAGCTGAGCCCGCGCGGGCCGCGCCAAGAGGCCTTGCACTGTCCCCGCCCGGGTCGGGTGGTTGGGTGCCGTGGGACCTCATCGGGCGCTCGTTGCGCAGGACCTCCAAGGCGCCGGGGGCGGGTACGTGTTCCGTACCCGCCCCCGGCGTCTCTCAGGTCCTGCCCTCCCGCTCCTGCGCGTCGCGCAGTGCGGCCGACGGTGTCGCCCAACGGGCCCGCACCACCCGGAATCCGGCGCGCTCGCAGGCGTCGCAGACCAGCTCGTCGTCGTCCACGAACATCCGGATCTCCCGGCCGCGGGCGAGCCGGCGCAGGATCTCCGGTTTGACGTGGCGGGCCGGACGCCGGTCACTGTTGGGCCGCATCAGCAGCCGCCCCTCCGGCAGGCCGTGCGCGGCCAGCCAGTCCAGGGTGTCCCGGCGGCACCGCTCGGGGCGCCCGGTCACGTACACCACCTCGCACTCGGCCGCGCTGCTCAGCGCGAGTTCGACGCCCTCGCCGAGCGGCGGGTCCTGCGGGGCCGCGGCGAAGAAGCCGTCCCAGTCGCGCGGGCGGCGCTCCAGGAAGTGCTGCCGGTGGGCGGTGCCGGCCAGCGTGCCGTCCAGGTCGAAGACGGCGAGCGGCCGGGCTCCGCCGGTCACGAGGCGTCCGCCAGGGACAGTGCGTGCAGCCGCTCCGGCGGTCCGGGGCGGGCGTAGTACCAGCCCTGGGCGGTGTCGCAGCCGAGGATCCGCAGATGCTCGGCCTGGGTTCCGGTCTCCACGCCTTCCACCGTAACCGCGAGGTCGAGGGTGTGGGCGAGCGAGACCACCCCCTCCACGATCTTGATGTCGATCGGGTCGGCCGGGTCCTGCTGCATGCCCCGGGTGAACGAACGGTCCAGTTTGAGCGTACTCACCGGCATACGGCGCAGATTGGAGAGATTGGAGTAGCCCGTGCCGAAGTCGTCCAGAGCGATGTCCACGCCCAGGTCGGCGAGTTGCCGCAGCGGCTTCAGCAGCGACTCGTCGGCGCCGATCAGCGCGGACTCGGTCACCTCCAGGCACAGACCGCTGGGGTCGAGCCCGGCGTCCTTGAGCACGTCCACCGTGTCCCGGACCAGGCCCGGGTGCCGGAGCTGGAACGGCGAGAGGTTGACGTTGACCCGCAGCGGCTCCCGGCTCGCCCCGAACTGCCAGTCGCGGGCCTGCCGTACGGCCTCCTCCAGCACCCAGCGGCCCAGCGGCACGATCAGCCCGGTGTCCTCGGCCAGCGGGATGAACTGGTCGGGGCCGAGGACCCCGCACCGCGGATGGCACCAGCGCACCAGGGCCTCCGCGCCGTGCACGATGCCGTCGCTGAGCCGGACGAGCGGCTGGTACTCGATGAAGAACTCGCCGCGCTCCAGGGCCATCGGAAGGCTGGTGGTCAGCGCATGCCGGGTGATGGCCACGACGTCGGCCTCGGGATCGGCGTGCTCGTAGCGGTTGCCGCCGGCGGCCTTGGCCCGGTACATGGTGATGTCCGCGCTGCGCAGCACCTCCGCCGGGCCCAGTTCCCCCGCGGGCCCGTCGACGATGCCGATGCTGCCCCGGACCGGGAGTTCGCGGCCGTCCAGCGTGACCGGTTCGGCGAGCGCGCCCAGGATCCGGCGGGCGAGGGCGGTCACGTCCTCCTGCGTCGCCGGGTCCTGGATGAGCGCCACGAACTCGTCGCCGCCGATCCGGGCGATCAGTTGCTCCTCGGAGGTCAGGCAGGTCTGCAGCCGGTCGGCCACGGCCACCAGCAGCTGATCGCCCACGGCGTGTCCGAGGCTGTCGTTGACCGCCTTGAACCCGTCGAGGTCGAGGTAGCACAGCCCGAAGCGGGCGGCGCCGCTCCGGGTGCCGAGCGCCGCCTCCAGGCGCTCGAAGAACAGCGTCCGGTTGGGCAGCCCGGTCAGCGCGTCATGCGTCGCCTCGTACCGCAACTGCTCGTGCAGCAGCCGCCGTTCGGTGATGTCCTCCATCAGCGCGAGCATGTACTGCGGGTCGCCCGCGGCGTCCCGCAGCAGCGAGACCGTGAGGTCGGTCCAGAGCACGGTCCCGTCGGTGCGGTAGTACGGCTTGTCGATCCGGTAGTGGTCGCGCTCGCCCTGGGCCACCTCGCGCTGCAGGTTCCAGACGCCCGGTGTGTCGTCCGGGTGCGCCCACTCGGTGACCCGGCGGCCGCGGAGATGGTTCTCCAGACCGCCGAACATCCGCAGCAGCGCATCGTTGACGTCGAGGATGTTCCCGTCCATGTCCGAGATCCCGATGCCCACGGTGGCGCCCTCGAAGACCGCCCGGAACCGCGCCTCACTGGTGTGCAGCGCCTTCTCCGCCTCGGCCTGCGCGCGCAGCGCGGCCCGGGACATGGCCTCCTGCTCACCGAGCGTGCGCTCGCGCAGGGCCTGCGCGAAGCCGGCGGCGATGGAGTGCTGCAGCCGCACACTCCGGGCCCGGCTCTCCTCCGCCGGCAGGGTCTCGCAGGGCAGGCAGTACAGCACCAGGTACGCGTCGACCACCCCGAGCGACCGGGGCAGCGACCCGGGGTCGGTGCAGTGGGCGGCGACCAGCGCCTCCCCCACCCCCACGCCCGGGTTCGGGTCGAACGGCCGCGCGGCGAGCGCGTCCCGGAGCTGTCGCGCCAGCGGTACGAGGAACTCCTCGAACTCGGCGCGCGTCATCGAGGTGGCCGTGGCCGGGTAGATGGCCCGGCTCCATATCCGCGCGAAGCGCCGCAGGCGGCTCTCCGGTCCGTCGGCGTCCGGATCGTCGCGTTCGGGATGCCCGGTTTCCCCGGGGGGTCTGGTCACGCCTTGTACCCCACGCCGGCAAAGCCGGTGAAGACCACCGGGTCCTCGTGCTCGGGCGGAGTGTCCGGACGCCAGTCCGGCATCGCGACCAGACCGGGGTCGGCGAAGGTGAAGCCGTCGAAGAACCGCTCGACCTGCGCCCGCGACCGCATGATCAGCTGAGAGCTCGCTTTCCGGTACACCTGTTCCACCCTTTCGCCCTGCTCGGAGGATGTGGGCCCGCCCTCGGTCGAGGCGTGGGTCAGCACCAGGACGCTGCCCGGGGCGAGGGCGTCCCGGAGTTCGGCGACCGCCGCCCACGGCTCGTCCTCGTCGACGAGGAAGTGCAGTACGGCCACCAGCAGCAGCGCGACCGGACGGTCGAGATCCAACAGCCCGCCCGACGCGACGCTGTCCAGGATGCTCCGCGGCTTGCGCAGATCGGCCGCGACGACGGAGGCGTGCGCGTTGCCCTCCAGGACGGCGCGGCTGTGCGCGACGGCGACCGGGTCGTTGTCGACGTAGACGACCCGGGCCCCGGGGCCGGCGTCCTGCGCGACCTCGTGGACGTTGCCGAACGTGGGTATGCCGGAGCCGATGTCGAGGAACTGGGTGACGCCGCGGTCCACCGCGTAGCGCACCGCGCGGCGCATGAACGCCCGGTTCGCTTGCATGATCTTGGGCAGCCCCGGCATGATCTCGATCGCCCTGCGGGCGGCTTCCCGGTCGACCTCGAAGTTGTGCGAGCCCCCCAAGTAGTAGTCGTAGATACGGGAAACGCTCGGCACGGAAAGGTCGATGCCCTGAGGGGCCCAGGAGGGGCGCTCCATCTAAGTCTCCAGCTGTCAGCCATGGTTGGTCCGGCCATGTTCATGCCGCTGTCCACCTGAGGCTACTGAACCGCCCGTCAACAGCGGAACCTCAAACGGAAATCTTCGGTCCGTTCTCGTCACAGACCGCAGGCAAGTGCGCCGGGCGCGCACGTGGTGTTGCGCCGGGCGCACGGGGCGCGCAGCCCGGGACGCCGCCCCCGGGTCCGGGCATCGGCCGTGCGAGGCCCGGCAGAACTCGGTTGAACGTCAACTCCGGTGATCCTCAATCGAGTTCATCGAGCTGACGATCAACCGGCCTTCGCATCAGTCGGGTTCATCGACCGTGTGAGCAATTTCGCTTCTGTGACAGCTGCTTCACGGACTCCGCGAACGGCCTCGGTACGGCGGTCCGGCGGGAGCCTCCGGGTGGGCCGAGTGCCCCGCGGCGGCGGATCAAACCCGGGCCGCCCGTGATCCATCCCTTCGGGGGGAACCTCGGCCACACCATGGCCGAAAGGCGCGGCCACGACGCAGGATCGCCGCGTGAACGCATGGCACCGGGTGGGGGTTCGCGGCGGCCGGCAGGTGCGCCGCGCGGTGGTCGTCCTCGCGAGCGCGCTGCTCGGGACGGCGGTGGGGGCAGGGCTGTTGGGCGTGGCCGAGCGGCCCGCCGCCGCTTGGGACGGTCCCGACGTCCGGGTCACCACCCCTGCACGGCCGCTCCCGGTGCCCGGCCGCCGGGGGACGGCTTGGCGGCAGGTTCCGGAGGTGCGGATCACGGTACCCGGCCGGCACGTCACCGTGGCGCGGCCCCGGATTCCGCCGCCCCGGATTCCGCCGCCCCGGGTCACCGCTCCCCGACGGACCGGAGGGCCCGAGGTATGGGTGACGGCCTCGGCCGGGGGCGCCGTGGCCGAGGCCGAGGTGTGCCCGGGATCGGCGCCGTGGCCGACCGCCTCCGCCGGTGCGGGCGGCGCCGTGGCCCGGGTCACCTGCCGTCGGCCGGCCCCGCCTCCGCCGGCACAGGCACCGGCGCCGCCCGCCGTACGGCCGCCCGCACCGCACCACCCGACCTCCGCGCCCCGCCCGTCCCGGCCACCGTCGTCGTCGCCGTCGGTGGCGCCGCCGGCTCCGCGGCCCTCCCCGCCGTCCGCCGTCCCGTCACCGCCCGCCCGGCCGGAGGGGTCGCACCGCCCGTCGGCCCGTCCGTCGGCCCGTCCGTCGGTGGCGCCGTCGCCGGCCGCCCTGGCCCGTCCCGGCTACCGCAAGACGGTGCGGAAGAAACCGCCGGGCGGGGGCTCGGTGGTCGTCTTCACCCTGCTCATCACGGCGCCCGCGGTGCTCGCCGCGGCAGCGCTGCGGCCCCGCTCACGACGCTAGGCCCGGTCGTCGAACTCCCGTCTGCTCCCCGACGCCCTGCACCCTCCCCCGCTGCCCGAAGGGCGCGGGAGGTGGCCCCACTCGCCGCACCGGGCCCTGACCCGAGTACGTCCGGTACGAGGCTCAGGGCCCGGCACGCCGAGAGCACGCACCTGACGCCGCGGAGCCCGCCCTCCGGGCGGACGACGGGAGTTCGACGACAGGACCCAGGACGTGTCACCACCGTCACGCCCCGACTCCCGCCCGGCGCTTCCGGCCGTGCCCCGCTCCGGCCCGCGGCCCGTGCCGCCCGACCCGACGAACCCGCCCACGGAAGGACTTCCATGCCCGGATGGCTGGTATTGACCATCGCCATGGCCGCCGCCTGCACCGTCGTACTCACCATCGTGCTGCTCCACCAGCGCCGCGTCGCCGAGGACGACGACCCCTCGGAGACGCCCGATGTGCTCGACTACATGACGATGATGATCGGCGTGGTCTACGCCATCGTGCTGGGCCTGGCCATCGCCGGTGTGTGGGAGGCCCGGGGCGCGGCCGAGGACGGCGTGCGGACCGAGGCCCAGGCGCTGCACGAGGTGAGCGCCCGCGCCGAGGTCTACGCGCCGGCCGCACGCGAGCGCATCCGCCGGGACATCGACGCCTACGTGCGCCATGTGGTCACCGAGGAGTGGCCCCGCATGGCCGACGACGACGGACTCACCGCGCGCGGAACCGCGCTGATGGCCCGGGTGCGCAACGACGTGGCCGGACATGTTCCCCGCTCGGAGCTGGAGAACCAGGCCTACCAGCCGATGGTGGATCACATCGCCGCGGCCGACGACGCCCGCGGCGCCCGGGCCCGGAACGCCGGTGCCACGATGCCGGGCGTGGTGTGGTTCGGCCTCATCACCGGTGCGGTGGTGACCGTCGGGATGATCTTCGTGCTGCAGATCCGGCGGACCGGGCGCGAACTGCTGCTGGCCGGGCTGTTCAGCGCGCTCATTGCATTCCTGCTCTTCCTGATCTGGTACTTCGACACACCGCTCGGCCGGGGGGCCGCGGATTCGGCCGCGCCGTTCCTCGACCTCTTCCCGCGCGCTGCCGGAACGGGCGGTTGACGCGACGGGTCACGGCACCACCCCGCGCGCCGTTCCGGCGAGGTGACGGTACGTCGGAACGGGGCAATCCGGTCACCCGCGCGGCCCCGTCGACGGGCAGCCCCGCTCCGCTGCCTGTTCGCTCGTGGTGAGGCGCGGCCCCGCCGACTTCGCGGAACCGCTTCCGTGACCGCGCCTCACGGGAGACCGTCATGCGCCCACGCCGCCTCCTCCTCGGCGGAGTCCTCGCCGCGGCCACCGCGCTGGGCAGCGCCGGGGCAGCACATCCCGCGGCCGGCGGCCCGGTCGTCGTCGAACCGGCCCCGGCCGTCGCGGGCAGCCTGGTCGCCGTGTCCGACGGGGGCAACTGCCGCGGTTCCGGCGGGCTCGTCACCTTCCGGCGCGGCGACACCCCGGCGCGGATCCCGAGCCTCCGGCTCACGCCGCTGCGCGACCGGGTGGGCGGCGCGACCACCGTGCCGCTCCACACCCGGCCCGGCACGTACACCGCCTCCCTGATGTGCCACCACGACGACGGGCGGGTGACGGGGCCGTTCACCGGCACCCTCCGCGTCGTCGGGGAGGGGGAGGGCCCGGACCCGGACAACGCAAGTCGGGACGACGGAAGCCGGGACAACGGGAGCCGGGGCGGCGATGACCGGGGCGGCGGACACCGGGACATCGACCGTCCGCGCGGGGCCACGCAGGCGGGTGCGGGCGGCACCGCCGGGAACGCCTGGAAGGCCGGTGCGGGAGCGACCCTCGTGGCGGCGGCGCTGTCCGGCGCCGTCCTGCTGCACCGCCGCCGCACCCGGCGCGGGCAGGGCTGACCGGCCGCATGGGCGGTACGGACAGGGGCGGACCGGGCAGGGGCGGTACGAGCGGGGGTGGTACGGACAAGGGCGGTACGGACAAGGGCGGCACAGGCAGGAGCAGTACGGAGGCGGACGGCGCCGGGCGCTGGGGCACGGCCGCCGTGATCACCGGCCTGCTCGCCGGGGCCTGGCTGCTCGGCGACGCCGAGGACGCCCCGCCCCGCCCCGAGCCCGTCACAGCGACCACCGGGCAGCTGGCCGCGGGGCCGGACCGCGCCCCGGGCCGGCCGATGCGCCCCGCGGCCCCGGTCCGGGTGCGGATCCCCGTCATCGGGGTGGACGCACCGGTCACGCGGCTGGCCCTGGAGCCCTCGGGCCGGCTGGCGACCCCGCCGGCGGGGCTGCGCAACCTCGCCGGGTGGTGGGCGGACGGACCGTCACCCGGGCAGCGCGGGAACGCCGTCCTGGCCGGGCACGTCGACACCGCCGACGGCCGCGCGGTGTTCTTCGCCCTCGGCTCGCTGCGCCGCAACCACACCGTGGAGGTGGACCGCTCCGACGGCAGCCGGGCCGTCTTCGCGGTCGACGCCGTCGAGCTCCACGCCAAGGAGCACTTCCCGGACCGCCGGGTCTACGGGCCGACCACCCGCCCCGAACTCCGCCTGATCACCTGCGGCGGAACCTTCACCCGGGAGTCCGGCTACCAGGCCAACGTGGTCGTCTACGCGCACCTGGTGGCGCCCGGCGGATCCGCGGGAAACCGTGCCGGATAGCCTCGCCGGGTGGACGAGAGGGAACCCGCGCCGTTCGAGCGCGGAACGGACGGCCCCAGGGTGATCGTGGCCGGAGTCGACGGCTCCGACTCCTCCTGGCGCGCCGCCGCGTACGCCACCGGCCTGGCACGGCGGCAGAACGCGCTGCTGGCGATCGTGTACGTGCAGCCGGTCCGCGCCGCGGGTACCGCGCTGGGCGCGCCGGTCGCCGGGACGACCGAGGAGGTCGCCGAGGAGCTGATGGCCGAGATCCGGACGGCGGCCGAGCGAGTGCGCGGCATCTACGACGTGCGCTGGGAGTTCCACACGCTGCGCGGCGACGCCTACAACGGGCTGGTCCGGGCGGCGGACGAACTGCGGGCGGACGCCGTGGTGGTCGGCGCCTCCGAACAGGCGGGCCACCGCATCATCGGCTCGGTCGCGGTACGGCTGGTGAAGGCGGGGCGCTGGCCCGTCACCGTGGTCCCGTAGGCACTCCCCCGGCGCCCTTCATCCGGGGAGGCCCCGGTGGCGCGGCCGGGCCGTCGTCCGGCGTCCCTTCGTGACACAACCCCACCGCGCACCGCACCCGCGAGCGGCGCCCCGGCGCGCTGCACACGGGGGTCACACCCAGCTGGCCACGCCCCGTCACCAGGACGTCTCCCGCACCGTCGCCCGGTCCTCCGGCGTCGTGGTCGCGGTGATGACGGACTCCTGGCGGTCCCCGGTGAACGTCACACTCAGCGTGCTCGCATCGGTCTGCGAGGTGCGGACCGTGAAGCTCCGGGTCGGGATCGCGGAGACCAGGCACACCCCGTCGCTGCCGAACCGCACGGACGCCTGCCCGCCGGCCGACTGGATGGTGTGCACCCCCGAACCGCCCTCACCGCAGTCGCTCGCCCCACTCGCGCCCCCGCCACCGGTGGCGGGGTTCGTCGTCTTCGACGGAGAGGGCGAGGGGCGCGGTGTCGTCCGGGTCGCGGACGGACGCGGGGAGGGCTTCGAGGTCGGCTTCCCGATGCTCGGCGACGGGCTCGGCTTCGGTGAGCTGCTCGACGGGGACGGCTTTCCGGAGGCCGAGGAGAAGACCGTCGGCGCCGAGCGGGCCACCGGCGGGGTCGGCTTGGTCGATCCCACCACGAAATGGACCGTGAGGATCACCGCCGTCACGCTGACGGCGGTGCAGGAAAGCCATATGAGCAGGTAGCGCAGGTACCGGGACACGACACCATACTGGCGGACCGGCTACCGTGCTGGGTCATGGCATCCGTGCTTCTCGTCGAGGACGACCCCGTGATACGCAGCGCACTCATCGAAGTGCTCTCCGCGCACGGACATGTCGTGCACAGTGCCTCGCAAGGGTTCGAAGCGCTCCGCGAGGTGACCCAGCGGGCACCGGACGTGGTCGTGCTGGACCTCGGGCTGCCGGATCTGGACGGCACGGACGTCCTGCGGATGCTGCGAGGAATATCACAGGTTCCCGTGGTGGTGGCCACCGCGCGGGACGACGACGCGGAAGTGATCAAGCTCCTCAACGCGGGCGCCGACGACTACGTGGTGAAGCCGTTCTCCGGGGGACAGCTCGCCGCCCGGCTGGGCGCCGTGCTGCGCCGCACCGCCCCGCCGGCGGGGGCCGCGTACCCGGCGGGCGGCCCGGAGCAGACGGCCGGCGCCCCCGCGGCGCCCCGCGTCCTCCAGGTCGGCGACCTCCAGGTGGACCCGCCGGCCCGCACGGCCTACCTGGCGGGGCGGGAACTGCGGCTGACCCGGCGGGAGTTCGACCTGCTGGCGTATCTGGCCGCCCACGCCGACCAGGTGGTCTCCCGGCGGCGCATCCTCGCCGACGTCTGGCGCCAGCCGTACGTGGAGGACCAGACCATCGACGTCCACCTCTCCGCCCTGCGGCGCAAGCTCGGCGAGCGGGCCTCCCAGCCGCGCTACCTGCACACCGTCCGGGGGATCGGCATCAAGCTGGTGGCCCCGCGATGAGACGCGCTCTCGCGGGGGTCGCGCTCGCGGTGACCTCGATGGTGGCGCTGTCGTTCCTGATCCCGCTCGCCCTGCTGGTCCAGTCCGAGGCCCGCGGCCGGGCGACGACGGAGGCGGAACAGCGGGCCGCCGCCCTGGCCCCGGTGCTCGCGCTGACCACCCGCCCCTCCGATGTGCAGCAGGCCGTCTCCGGTCTGGACGCCGGGCACCGGCTGGGGGTGCACCTGCCGGGCGGCAGTGTCATCGGCGCGGAGCACGCCCCGGCGGACGCCCTGGGCCGGGCCGAGCGGGACAAGGAGACCCTCGCCCTCGGCACCCGGGACGGCTGGGTCTATCTGCAGCCGGTGATCCTGGCGAAGAACCGGGTCGCGGTGGTCGAGTCGTTCGTGCCGCGCTCCGACCTCGACCGGGGGGTCACCCTGTCGTGGGTGGTCATGTCGCTGCTGGCGGTGGGGCTGGTGGCCGGTTCGGTGGCCGTCGCGGACCGGCTCGGGGCGCGCGTCGTGCGGTCCTCGCGCAGCCTGTCCCGGGCCTCGAACTCCCTGGGCTCGGGGGATCTGGAGGTACGGGTCGAACCGGCCGGACCGCCGGAGCTCAAGGAGGCGGGCCGGGCGTTCAACTCGATGGCGGACCGGGTCGTCCAGCTGCTGGCGATGGAGCGCGAGCTGGTGGCCGATCTGTCGCACCGGCTCCGGACGCCGCTGACGGCGCTGCGCCTGGAGGCCGAGCGGATGAGTGCGGCGCCGGGAGCGGAACGGCTGACCTCCGCGATCACCCACCTGGAGACCGAGCTCGACTCGATCATCTCGGCCGCCCGCTCCCCCCTCGCGGTGGGACCGCTGGGCGCGGTCACCTCGGGCCAGGAGCGGCGGAGCGCGCCCGCGCCGGCCGGGCCGGACGAGCTGTGCGAGGTCTCGGACGTGGTCCGCGGCCGGGTGGAGTTCTGGTCGGTGCTGGCCGAGCAGCAGGGGCGGTCCTGCCGGCTGTCCGCCACGGCGGAGCCGACCTCGGTCCGGCTGCCGTCCGACGATCTCGCGGCGGTCGTGGACGCGCTCATCGGCAATGTGTTCCAGCACACGGCCGAGGGAACGGCGTTCGCGGTGCGGGTGGAGCGCACCGCGCAGGCGGTCGTGCTCTCGGTGCACGACGCCGGGCCGGGCATCGCCGACCCGGATCTGGCGCTCGCGCGGGGCATGAGCGTCGGCGGCTCGACGGGGCTGGGGCTGGACATCGCCCACCGCGCCACCCGGGCCACCCGCGGGGAGGTACGGATCCTGCGCGGCCCGCTGGGCGGTGCGCTGGTCGAGGTGACGCTGGGCCTGGCCGCGGAGGCGAAGGGCGGCCTGGGCCGCTCGTCACGGCGGCTCCGGCGGGCCGGGCGGCCGGCCCTGGGCCTCGGCCGGCTCGCGGCACGCCTCACCGGTTCGGGTTCGGGTTCCGGTTCGGGTTCTGGCTCTGGTTCTGGTGCTGGTTCCGGTACGCGCCCCGGCTCCGCTTCGCGCCCGGGTTCCGGTTCGGGCCGGCAGCACGGTCACGGCTGACGGAGCGGCGCCTGTCGGGCCGGTCGGCGACCGGCCCGGACGGCAACCAGCGAAGCGGGCCAACCACCCCGAAATCAGACAGAAAACGCGGAACCGGCCGGATCCGGCAAGCTCCCTGAAGCTTGCACGGGTCCGGCCGGTTCCGGTGGACGGGTGGGTGCGGGCGGGTTCCGGGGGGATGGAACCGCCTGCACCGGACCGTCCGGCCGACCAGGATCAGCGGCTTGCGCCGAAGTCCTGGGTCCACCAGGGGCCGCCGTCACCCTCGTGGACTCCGATGCCGATTTCCTTGAAGTCGCAGTTGAGTATGTTCGCGCGGTGGCCGGAGCTGTTCATCCAGGCGTCCATGACCGCGTCCGCGTCCTGCTGGCCCTGGGCTATGTTCTCGCCGATCGCCGACCAGGCGTACCCCTCGGCCTCGACACGGTCGGTCATCGAGGAGCCGTCGGGGCCGGTGTGCGACATCACGCCGGACCGGGCCATGACGTCGCTGTACTTCTCGGCGGCGTCGGTCAGCTTCGGGTTGCTGGTGAGCGGGCTGCAGCCCGCCGACGCCCGCTCCTGGTTGACGAGTTGGAGAACCCGGGCGGCCTCGCCGGTCGCCGCGGCCGGAGCCTTCTTCACGACCGGCGCCCGGCTGGGGGTCTCGGTCGCCGAATGCGTGGCGCGGGGCTGAGCCGCTCGGGTCTTCTTCTCCTGCACGGTGCGCCGGGGGCTCGGCTTCGCCGAAGCCTTGGTCCGCTTCTCCGACGGCGTCTTCGACGCCGTCGGGGAGGCGGTGGTCGACTCCGCTTCCTCGGCCATGGGGGACGCCGAGGACGCGGGGCCGTCCGACGCAGGTCGTGCATCGGCCACCGGTGCGCTGTCACCGCCCGGGACCACCATGGCCACCCCGGTGCCGACGCCGGCGACGACCGTCAACGCCCCGGCCGCGACGGCGATCCGCCGCAGTGGGAGACCGGCCAGGGGGCCGGCGGGGCGCCGATGGGACGTCGGACGTCTGCCGTCTCGGGTGCTCATGATGGTCGTTCCTCCGATGGGCTGTGGGCACGCGCCGGTTTGTCGCCGGCCGACTCGACTGAGCCTAGGGGTCCGCTTCGGTCCGATCATCATTCGAGCGAGATCTTCAAGAACCCATAAGACTTCGCTCAGACACCGCTTGGGATCTTGCCCCTGGAGCGGCACACCGGGGTTGATCACCCGGCCTCGTCCCGGTCCGGCCCGGCCCGCCCGGAGGGCTGCGCCTTTTGTCGGACAACCTCCGGTCGCGGAGCGGCGTCTTTTGCCGTCGGGCACGGTCCGCCATGATGAGCCGCCGTCAGCTGCCGTCGGAGAGAGGACGTTTCGTGGCCGGGCTCCGGATGGGACAAGGCGTACTCCGCCGCAAGCCGCTCGAGCACATCACGGAGGCCGAGGGCGGTGCGACCGAACGGCTCGACCGGGCGCTGGGACTGTGGCAGCTCACCGCGATCGGCATCGGCGGCATCATCGGGGCGGGCATCTTCACCCTGGCCGGAACCGTCGCCAACGGCACGGCCGGCCCCGCCGTCCTCATCTCCTTCCTGATCGCGGGCGTGGCCAGCGCCGCCGCGGCCTTCTCCTACGCCGAGTTCGCGGGCCTCATCCCGAAGGCCGGGTCCGCGTACACCTACGGCTACGCGGTGCTGGGCGAGCTGGCCGGCTGGTTCATCGGCTGGGACCTGCTGCTGGAGTACACGGCGATCGTCGCGGTCGTCGCCATCGGCATCTCCGGGTACTTCAACTTCCTGCTCAACGAGATGGGCGCGAACCTGCCCGACTGGATGCTGGGCGCCTCGGGCACCGGCCCGGGCCACCGGGTGGACCTGATCGCCGCGGTGCTCTGCCTGTTCATCGCCTATCTGCTGAACCTGGGCATCAAGAGCGCGGCGCGGTTCGAGACGGTCGTGGTGGTGCTGAAGATCCTGGTGGTGCTGCTCGTCATCGTCGTCGGCTTCTTTCACGTCAAGAGCAGCAACTACACCCCGTTCTTCCCGTTCGGGGTGGGCGGCGCGTTCACCGGCGCGGCCACCGTCTTCTTCGCGGTGTTCGGCTACGACGCGATGAGCACCGCGGCCGAGGAGTCCAAGGACGCACAGCGGCACATGCCGAAGGCCATCCTCTACTCGCTCGCCGTCTCGATGGTGCTGTACGTACTGGCCTGTCTGGTGCTGACCGGCATGCAGACGTACACGGAGATCGACCCGGAGAGCGGGTTCTCCACGGCCTTCAAGTCGGTGGGGCTGAGCGGTATCGCCGATGTGATCGCGGTCGGCGCGATCATCGGCATCCTCACGGTGATGTTCACCTTCATGCTCGGTGTGACCCGGGTGTGGTTCTCGATGAGCCGGGACGGGCTGCTGCCGCGCTGGTTCGCCAAGACCCACCCGACCCGGCACGTGCCGACCCGGGTGACCTGGATCGTGGGCTTCGCGTCGGCCGCGATCGCGGGCTTCGTGAAGATCGGCGAGGCCGCGGAGCTCACCAACATCGGCATTCTGCTGGCGTTCGCGGTGGTCTGCGTCTCGGTGATCGTGCTGCGCTACCGGCGGCCGGAGCTGCCGCGTGAATTCCGCTGCCCGTGGATGCCGTTCGTGCCCGCGGTCGGCGTGGCCGCCTCCATCTGGCTGATCACCTACCTCCAGTGGCAGACCTGGGTCCGCTTCGCCATCTGGTTCGCCATCGGCCTGGTCATCTACTTCGCCTACTCCCGGCACCACTCCGAGCTGGCGAAGGCGGAACGGGCCGGGGAGACGGGCCCCGGGCAGACGGGCTGACCGCCGGGCCCGGGAACGGCCGGGCCCGGCAACGGCCCGTCGGGCGGACGAACCGGGGCAACGGCCCCTCCGGGCGGCCGACGGGGCAGCGGGCGGGGCGGGCGCGCAGGTGGCGGAGGGCGTGGAGGGCGGCGAGGGCGTGGAGGGCGGCGAGGGCGTGGCGGGCTACTTGAGCAGCCGGGACATCCGGCGGTCCGCCAGCGGCTTCCCGCCCGTCTGGCAGGTGGGGCAGTACTGCAGGGACGAGTCGTGGAACGACACCTCGCGGATGGTGTCACCGCAGACGGGGCACGGTTCACCGGTCCGCCCGTGCACCCGCAGCCCGCTCTTCTTCTCGGCCTTCAGCTTCCCCGTGGCGAGCCCCCGGGAGCGCTCCACCGCCTCCCGCAGCGTGCTCTCCAGGGCCTCGTACAGCCGGGTGGTCTCGTCCTCGGTGAGGCTCGCGGCGAGCTTGAACGGCGACATCCGCGCCACGTGCAGGATCTCGTCCGAGTAGGCGTTCCCGATCCCCGCGATCACGCTCTGGTCCCGCAGCACGCCCTTGATCTGCCGGCGCTCCTCGCCCAGCAGCCCGGCGAACCGCTCCCGGGTGAAGGCGGCGTCGAGCGGGTCGGGGCCCAGCCGGGCGATGCCCGGCACGTCGGCCGGGTCGCGGACGACGTGGACGGCGAGACGCTTCTGCGTCCCGGCCTCGGTCAGGTCGAAGCCGGTGCCCTCGGGCTCGGCGAGGTGCAGCCGCAGTGCGAGCGGCCCCTTGCCGGGGCGGGGCGGGGCGGCGGGCAGGTTCTCCCGCCACTGCAGCCAGCCGGCCCGGGCCAGATGGATCACCAGATGCAGATCGTCGGCCGAGAGGTCGAGGAACTTGCCGTGCCGCGCGGCGGCGGTGACGGTCCGCCCCTCCAGCGCGGTCAGCGGCGGATCGTAGGTTTTCAGCACGCTGACGGCCACCGGCTGGACGCGGGCGATCCGCCGGCCGACGAGCGAGTCGGCCAGGAATCCGGTGAGCGCTGCGACCTCCGGCAGTTCCGGCATGCCCCCAGTCTGCCCCAGCACGGGCGAAGCGGGACGTATCCGGCGTCCCCGCACCGCCGCCCCGGTGGGCCGGGTGCCGCCTCGGGGCGGTCCGCGCCCACTCAGCCGCGCCGGAGGAGCACGGTCTCCGGGGCGGTCCGCGCCCGCTCAGCCGCGCCGGAGCAGCGCGGTCTCCGGGGCGGTGTTCTCCAGCGGGACCGCGTCCGAGCGGACCAGGCCCAGCTGCACGGCCTGCCGCGGCAGGGCCGCGTCGAGCAGCCAGTCCGCGCCGACCCGCAGCCGGTTCCCCGGCATGGCCAGCAGGTGGTAGCCGCGGGTCACCGTCTTGGCGAGGGGACCGGCCAGCCGGAGCCCGAGCGGGTTCGCCGCCGCCTGGAAGCCGCCGAGGTCGACGACGAAGCCCAGGTCGCGGTGTTCGTACGGGCGGCGTTCGCCGTGCCCGAAGGAGGCCGCGATGTTGTGCGCCGCCCGCCTGCCCTGCCGCTCCGCGTGCTGGGCGGTCATCGGGGTGATGTCGCCGGGCCGGGTTAGGTCGGGCACCGCGGCCGCGTCGCCGCAGGCGAACACCTCCGGGCGGCCGGGCACCGTGAGGTACTCGTCGACGACGAGCCGGCCCTTCTCCGTCGGCAGGCCCAGTTCCGCGACGAGCGGGTCGGGGCGGACGCCGACGCACCAGACGAGGGTGCGGCTGGGGACGAACCTCCCGTCGGTGAGCCGGACCCCCTCCTCGGTGGCCTCCGCCACCGAGGTGCCGGTGCCCAGCTCCACGCCGCGCCCGGTCAGCACCCGGGTCGCCGTCGCCGACATGTGCTCGGCGAGTTCGGGGAGCACCCGGGGCGCCAGGTCGAGGAGCAGCCAGGCGGGCGGCGGCCCGTCGCGCAGCCGCGGGTGCTGCCGGGCCAGCTCGTCGGTGAACAGCTTGCCGTTGGCGGCCACCTCGGTGCCGGTGTAGCCGGCGCCCACGACGACGAAGGTGGTGCGGGCGTCGCGTTCCCGCGGGTCCTCCGCGGCGCCGGCCAGTTCGATCTGCCGGGTGAGATGGTCCCGCAGGTACAGCGCCTCGGGCATGCCGCGGAACCCGTGGGCGTGCTCGGTGACGCCGGGGACGGGGAGCAGCTTGTTCACACTGCCCGCCGCCAGGACCAGCCGGTCGTAACCGACCTCCCGGTGGCCGCCCTCGGGGTCGGTCACCCCGACGCGGCGCCCGTCGAGGTCGACCCGGTCGGCGGCGCCGAGGACGAGGCGGACGTCCGGCAGGGCGGCGACGAGCGGTACGGAGATCCGGCGGGGTTCGAGGATGCCGGTCGCCACCTCGGGCAGCAGCGGCACGTACAGGAAGTAGTCGGTGGGGTTGACCAGCACGATCTCCGCGGCGCCGCGGGCGAGGCGGGACAGGGTGCGGGCGGTGTGGAAACCGGCGAAACCGGCTCCGACGATCACGATGCGCGGTCGGCTCATGGTCCTTCCCGGAACGGATCGGCGCGGGCGCTTCCGCTGTGCCGGGTTCCCGTCGCCCCGGCACCGAATCAGGGGATGCGGCCGTCGACGGCGTTTTCGGCCGGTTGTGGGGCGGCGTCCGGCCCGACGGCGTTCGGACCGGCCGTGGCGTGGACCGTTCCCCGGCGGCCCGGGCGGTACGGGGCAGGCGCCCGGCCCTCCCGGCGGGCTCGGCGCGTTCCTCCGGGCGGCTTCGGAACGTTCCTCCGGGCGGGGCCGTCACCGGATTCCCCCGGACGGGCCGGCAGGCCGCTGCGCCCCGCCGGTCTCCCGGCGTGCGCGCCAACTCGCGGGGGCGGGCCGGTCCTTGACTTGCCCACGGCGGGCAGCGAGCCTGAATCGGCTCTGACAACGTTGTCCCCCTTCGGGTGCGGAGGCCCTTCATGGCATGGACCGAGAAGCGCGGGGAGCACCGGACGCGACGCCGTCCGGCCGGAGTGCTCGGCGCGGTCGGAGCCGCCGCCCTGGCCGCCCTCCTCGCGGCGGCCCCGGGCGCACCCGCCGCGGACGACCGGCCGGCCCCGCCGGCCGGCACCGCGGACGGCCGGCTCACCCGGCTGACCGACCTCGTCGATCCGTTCATCGGCACCCGGGACGACGGGAACACCTTCCCCGGCGCCACCGTGCCGTTCGGGATGGTGCAGCTCTCCCCCGACACCGGCCACTCCACCGGATACGACTGGGACGACTCGAAGATCCGCGGCTTCTCGGCCGTGCACCTGGCGGGGGTGGGCTGCGGCATCGGCGGTGACCTGCCCGTCATGCCCACCACCGGCGAGATCACCAGCACCGACAACGACGTCTACGCCTCCCCGTTCCGCCACGACGAGGAGACCGCGTCGCCCGGCTACTACCGGGTCCGGCTGCCGGCGTACGGCGGCATCACCGCCGAGCTGACGGCCACCCAGCACACCGGCCGCCAGCGCTTCGCCTTCCCGGCCACCCGGACGGCGAATGTGCTGCTCAACACCGGTCAGGCGCTGCACAAGGTCACCGACAGCCGGGTCCGGATCCTCGACGACCGCACGGTGGCCGCCACGGTCACCGGCAACGGCTTCTGCCAGCGGACCGAGCCGTACACGGTGCACACCATCACCCGGTTCGACCGGCCGTTCACGGCCCACGGCACCTGGAACAAGGCGAAGGTGACCGCCGGTTCGGACACCTCCGAGGGGCCCGGCCGGCGGGGTGCGTACGTCCGCTTCGACACCACCGGCGGGGACCGCGACGTGGAGGCCGTGACCGCCATCAGCTACGTGGACCCGGCCGGGGCGTCCCGGAACCTGGCCGCGGAGGGCCGGGACTCCTTCGACGCGGCCCGGGAGGCGGCCCGCGAGGCGTGGGAGCGGCGTCTCGCACCGGTGCGGGTGCGCGGCGGCACCGAGGAACGGCGCCGCGTCTTCTACTCCGCGCTGTACCGGGCCCTGCAGCACCCGAACACCGGCCAGGACACCGACGGCCGCTACACCGGCTGGGACGGGAAGGTCCACCGCGCCCAGGGGTTCACCTACTACCAGAACTGGTCGCTGTGGGACACCTACCGCACCCAGGGCCAGCTGCTCACCCTGCTCGCTCCCCAGGAGCTGCGGGACATGGCGCTGTCCCTGCTGGCGGTGGACCGGCAGGGCGGCTGGCTCCCTCAGTGGGGCTACGGACCGGTCGAGACGAACATCATGACCGGCGACCCGGTGACACCGTTCCTCACCAACGTCTTCCAGCAGGGACTGCTGACGGGGCATGAGGAGCGGACGTACCGCGCCCTGGTGCGGAACGCCGACGGGGTGCCGCCCGAGTCCTCCCCGTACACCGGCCGGGAGGGCAACCGGGAGTACCTGGAGCGGGGCTTCGTGCCGCACGAGCCGAAGCGGAAGAAGAAGGTGCCGGGCGACTACGACTACCAGCACGGCGGCTCCGCCACGCTGGAGTACGCACTGGCCGACGCCGCCCTCGCCGGGATGGCACGCGCCCTGGGCCACGACCGGGACGCCGAGCGCTTCGCCGCCCGCGCGCAGAACTACCGGAAGGTCTTCGACACGACCACCGGCTTCTTCCGGCCGCGGGACGCCGCGGGGAACTTCACCGGCCCGGCCGACCCGGCGAAGGGCCAGGGCTTCCACGAGGGCACGTCCTGGCAGTACACCTGGCTGGTCCCGCAGGACCTGCCGGGGCTGATCTCCCTGCTGGGCGGCCGGGCGGCGGCCGAGCGGCGGCTGGACACCTTCTTCGACTACGACGCGCTGCACACCGACCCGGCCGGAACGGCCCGCGAACGGTGGGTCAGCGGCCCGTACGACTACTACAACGCGGACCGGTACAACCCGCGGAACGAGCCGGACCTGCTCGCCGCGTACACCTATCTGGCGACCGGCAAGCCGTGGCGGACGACGGAGGTGACCGACGCGGCGCGGACGCTCTTCACGGACGCCCCGGACGGCGTCACCGGCAACGACGACCTGGGCACCATGTCGTCGTGGCTGGTGCTGACCTCGCTGGGGGTGTACCCGGTCTTCCCGGGAACCGCCGTCTGGGCCCTGTCCACACCGGCCTTCGACCGCGTGGACCTGGCGCTGGACCGCCGCTGGTACCCGCAGGGCCGGTTCCGCGTCTCGGCGCCCGGAGCCGCGGAGCGGCGCTTCGTCCGGTCGGTGAGCCTCGGCGGCCGGAACCTGGCGCGCACCTGGATCACCACCGACGACATCCGGGCGGGCCGGGGCCTGGCGTTCCGGGTCGGCTCCCGCCCCTCGGCGTGGGGCTCCCGCCCGGAGGACGCGCCGCCGTCGCTCGCCTCGGTCGCCGACCGCTGAGGGCGGGGGCGGTTGCGGCGGGCCCGGTCATGGGTGGGCCTGTCGCCGGTGGGCGGTGGGCGGTGGTCGGCAGGCGGCAGGCGGCAGGCGGCAGGCGGCAGGCGGCAGGCGGCAGGCCGACGGTGGTGGGTTCAACGCCCGGCCGTCGCGCCCGCCGTCACAGGTGCCGTCGAGCGGGCCGCGTTGAGCGCGTCCACGGCGCCGCGCGCGTCCCCGATCGTGGTGTGGTCGACGGCGACGAAGGTGACCGGCCGGCCGCGCTGCCGCTCACAGGCTCGCACCCGGGCCAGGACCCGGCGGCTGCTGTTGACTTCGCCCGCGTCGAGCCGGCTGCCGCCGCCCACGGTGACGAAGTGGTTGAGGAGGAAGAGCCGCTTGTCCGGGCCGTGGCGGTCCGGCGTGCAGGACATGTCCTGCGGCCTGCGGAACGCGTACGGGGTCTCCGTGCCGTAGCGGTGGAAGTTGCGGTACCAGGGCGCGGGGCCGTCCGCCTTCTCGGCGAACACCACCAGCCGGCGGCCGCTGTCGACCATCTCCCCCAGCGTCGGCCAGGGCCGCCCCGGGTCGTCGTCCGGCGCGTACAGCAGATGTTCCAGACCCGCCTCGCGGAACGCCCGGACGGTGTCCTGGGCGCGGATGCCGTCCTGCACGATCAGCGTCACGACCTCGGTCGGGTGGGCCTCCAGCCAGATCCCGATCCTCCGGAGCGCGGGAACCAGGGCGACCGCGCCGCCGCGGCAGACCGAGGGGCACAGCCACAGTCCGCCGCGGGGCGGGTTGAGCCGCTCGATGCGAGGGGGGAGGCCGTTCCGGTCGCCCGGGGTCGGGCGGGACCTCTCCCGCCGTTCGGCCGCTTCGCCGGGTGTCTCCCAGGTGTGGGTGTCGATGAGCAGCGCGCGGACGCCCGCGTCGAGCCGGCCGGTGATGCCGGGGTCCTGGAGCGGGCCGATGAAGCGGTCCTCGGGGGTCGGCACGGCGTTGTACTCGGCGAGTTGGGCGACCTCGTCGTAGCGCCGGTCGCACAGCGCGGACGAGCCCTGGCAGCGGCGGGGCGCGGAGCCGCCCATCGCCGCGGGCGCGAGCGCCGCGCCCAGGCTGCCCAGCACGGCGACTCCCGCCGTCACCGCCCAGACCCGGGGCGAACGGGGCGTCACCGCCCCGGCCCGGCGCCGCCCGGTGGCGCCCCACACCTGGCCCGTGGCGACCAGCAGCAGCCCGGCGGCCAGGGGCACGACGGCGGCCTGCAGCCCGGCGGTCATCAGCCGGTCGGCGGCCGTGGTCTGCACATCCTCGACGAGTCGTGCCAGGGACCGCGGCCAGTGCGGGGAGGGGGCGACCATGGCGTGCGGGGCGAAGAGCCGGCCGGTGCCCACGGCCGCGGCGGCGAGCGCCCCGCCGGTGGCGAGGGCGGCGCCGAGCGCGGTCAGCCGGCGGGCGATAGTGCCCGGTGAGGCGGCCCAGAACACCAGCAGCGCCAGGACGCCGAGGAACACCGCCAGGGTCTGGCCCGGCCCCAGTCCGAGCAGGGTGAGGGCCCGCGCCTTGCGCACCAGGGCGAGCCCCTCGGCGCCGGGACGGTCGAGGTCGGCGACAGCCCGCGCCGCCCCGGGGCCGTGGTGCGCCTGCCGGCCGTCGGTGACGCCCCGGCCCCCGGCCGCCCCGGAGCCGTCCGACGCCCGCGGTCCGGCCGCCACGTGTGGTTCAGCGGATAGGTGCGGTTCGGCGGGTGCGTGCGGCCCGGCGGATGCGTGCGGTCCGGCCGGGCCGCGCTCCGGACCGGAGCCCCGGCCGAATTCCGCCGCGAGCCCGTCGAGGTCGGGTACGGGCTGTTCCTCCACCGCGTCGAGCAGGTCCCCGAAGTAGATCCGGATCAGGTCGTCCAGGTTGGCCAGCACCGGTCTCAGATCGGCCGTCATCCGCAGCGCGGGCCGGTCGCCCCGCAGATAGCCGACGGCGTTGTCGATCTGCTGGTCGGTCAGGGCCCGGACGGCCGTGGGCGGCAGCACCGTCTTGAGGTTGGAGGTGACCACGCCCTGCGGTACGGGGAGCCGCGCCAGGAGCTGCTGGGCGACATCGGAGGACTCCGGGTCGACCAGCACCTCGTCGTAGAGCCGGTCGTACGCCCGCTGTTCGTCGAGGACGTCTTGGTAGTAGCCGCGGTTGAGGGCGGTGCTGCGCACCGTGCCGGCCGCGACCAGGACGACGGTGGAGAGCACCAGGACGGCGCAGGCCGCCCACCGCACGGCTCGGCGGCGCATCGGCCGGCGGGACAGCGCCGTGCTGCCGACCGGCGCCGGTACGGGCGTGCGACTCATGGTCCCCTCTCCGCGGTCTCCCCACCCCTCGACCCTCGGAGGTGCCGGGCGGGACGGCCAGCGGTGGGGTCCGAGCGGGTGAGACACGGCGGGGGATCCGTACGCCGATGAGGTCGGCGGGCCGGGACGGAGGTTTGGAACGGCCGACGCCTACCCGGGGCTCATGGACACCAGGACTCCGCCGCCCGGCCCGGGCAGGCCACCCGGTGCCGGGAGAGGCCGCGGCGGGCCGGCCGTTCGCCCGTCCCGCCTCACTCCGCCATGTCGACCAGGCGCCGCGCTGCCGCCACCACGGCCGAGGCGTCGATGCCGGCCGCTCCCAGCTGCTCGTCCGGCGCGGCCGACCCGGGCATCGAGCGGACGGCGAGCCGCGTCAGCCGGGGCACCGGGCGCCCGTCGGCGAAGGCCTCGGCCACCGCGTCGCCCAGGCCGCCCTCGGGGTGGTGGTCCTCGACGGTGATCAGGCAGCCGGTGACCTCCGCGGCGGCCCGCAGGGTGGCGGTGTCGGCCGGCTTCAGCGAGTACAGGTCGATCACCCGCGCCGGGATGCCCTCCTCGGCGAGCGCGCCCGCCGCGGCCAGCGCCTCGTGGACGGTGACCCCGGCCGCCACCAGGGTGACCAGGTCGCCGTCCGAGGAGCGCAGGACCTTGCTGCCGCCGACAGGGAACTCCTCGTCCGGACCGTAGACGACCGGGGTCTCGCCGCGGGTGGTGCGCAGGTAGCCGACCCCGGGGCGGTCCGCCAGCGCGGCCACCAGACGGGCCGTCTGGTTGGCGTCGCACGGGTAGAGCACCGTGCTGCCGTGGATCGCCCGGAACATCGCGAGATCCTCCAGGCCCATCTGCGACGGGCCGTCCTCGCCGATGGCGACACCCGCGTGCGATCCGACGACCGCGAGCCGGGCACGGCTCACCGAGGCCATCCGGAGGAAGTCGTGGGCCCGGGTGAGGAACGCCGCGAAGGTCGCGACGAACGGCACCCAGCCGCGGGCCTGCATGCCCAGCCCGGTGGCGACGAGCTGCTGCTCGGCGATGTAGCACTCGAAGTACCGGTCGGGGTGCTCCTTGCCGAAGAACTCGGTGCGGGTGGAGTCGCCGACCTCGCCGTCGACGGCCACGACGTCCTCGCGCGCCGAGCCGAGCGCCGCCAGCGCCTCCCCGTACGCCGTACGGGTCGCGGCCTTCGAGCCGAGGTCGTAGCGCGGGAGCTCCAGGGAGGTGGCGGGCCGCTGCGGGGCGCGGACCTCGGGCGGCGGCTGCACCTCGACCGTCAGATTCCGGATGCCGCCCAGTTCGGCGACGGCCTCCGCGGCGTCCGGCAGCGGCTTGCCGTGGAAGCCCTCCCGGTCCTCGACGGCCCGCACACCGCTCCCCTTCCGGGTCCGCGCGATGATCGCGGTGGGCCGCAGGGCCGTGCTCCGCGCCTCGGCGTACGCCTCGTCGATCGCGGTGACGTCATGACCGTCGATCTCGACGGTGTGCCAGCCGAAGGACCGGATGCGCCGGGCGTAGGCGTCGAGGTCCCACGCGTGGCGGGTGGGACCCCGCTGCCCGAGCCGGTTGACGTCGATGACGGCGGTGAGGTTGTCGAGCCGCTCGTGGCCGGCGTGCTCGAACGCCTCCCACATCGAGCCCTCGGCCAGCTCGCTGTCCCCGCACAGCACCCAGACCCGGTACGGCAGCCGGTCGAGCCGTTTGCCCGCCCAGGCGACGCCCGCGCCGACGGGCAGCCCCTGGCCGAGCGAGCCGGTGGCCACGTCGACCCAGGGCAGCACCGGGGTCGGATGGCCCTCCAGCCGGCTGCCGGCCTTGCGGAACGTCAGCAGCTCGTCGTCGGGGATCGCGCCCGCCGCCTTGTACACGGCGTAGAGCAGGGGCGAGGCGTGCCCCTTGGAGAAGATCACGTGGTCGTTCCCGGGGTGCTCCGGCCGGTCGAAGGAGTACTGCAGGTGGCGTGCGAGCAGTACGGCCATGAGGTCGGCGGCCGACATCGACGAGGTGGGGTGGCCGGAGCCCGCGGCGTCGGCGGCGCGTATCGCGTCGACGCGGAGCTGCCGGCCGAGCTCCCGCAGCTGTTCGAGGTCCATGGCGCTCCTCCGCGCTCGGGACTGCCGCGAGTACCCCACCGGCAGGCCTCCACACCGGAAAATGCGGATCAATCCCCACGGCACGCCCTGGAACCGATATTCGGTACGGTTTCCGACCTCTGTGCGATTACCTAGCCCTAATGAGGGTGGCGTAGGGTAGCGAAGCAACCAACTGCCCGTTTGTGTACGCGTGTTGACGGTTAGCCTGCGGTGCTGCGCCCCGGCATTCCATGCCGGCTGATCGAGAGGACTGCGATGCCTGAGCCCCCCACCCATGCCGCGCGCCCGGAGCCGCGCCGGCCCACGGCGCCGACGGGGAAGAGGCACGGCAGATCACCGGCCCAGGACGGGGCGGCCGACTCCGCCATCAGATCCCGGATGCAGCGCCTGGCCCTGCTCCCCGCGTTAGGCGTCGGAGCCGTGTCCACCGCCACGACGGCCTTCGTCCTCCGTTCGCAGGAGGGCTTCGCGGACGGGACGACCTGGGGCGTGCTGGCCGGAGCCGCCCTCCTCGGCTGCGGCGCCCTGGCGGGCGGCGCGGCCGCCGCGAACGCCGAGGCCCGCGGCACCTCCCGCCGGTACACGGCGTTACGCCGGGCCGGCGCCCGCGGCCAGGCCGACCTCCACGACCTCTTACGGCGTCTGGGCCAGGGTGAGCGCCTCCAGCCCCGCCCCCAGGCCCCCCTCCCCGAGCCCTCGGGGGACTCCCTCGATCTGCTGGCCCATGAATTCGCCCTGGCCCAGCGCCAGGCCGAGACGGCCGTCGTGCAGGCGGCCCAGCTCGTCCGCGGCAAGTCCGAGGGCAGCGAGGAGAAGGTCGAGGTCTTCGTCAACCTCGCCCGCCGCCTGCAGTCCCTGGTCCACCGGGAGATCGAGCTCCTGGACGACCTGGAGAACGAGGTCGAGGACCCCGACCTGCTCAAGGGTCTGTTCCACGTCGACCACCTGGCGACCCGCATCCGGCGGCACGCCGAGAACCTCGCCGTGCTCGGCGGCGCCATCTCCCGCCGCCAGTGGAGCCGTCCGGTCACCATGACCGAGGTGCTGCGCTCCTCGATCGCCGAGGTCGAGCAGTACTCCCGGGTCAAGCTGGTACCGCCGATCGACGGCACCCTGCGCGGCCACGCCGTCGCCGACGTGATCCACCTGCTCGCCGAACTCGTCGAGAACGCCACGGTGTTCTCCGCTCCGCAGACCCAGGTCCTGCTCCGCGCCCAGCGGGTGTCCGCGGGGCTGGCGGTCGAGGTCGAGGACCGCGGTCTGGGCATGCCGCGCGAGGAGCAGCTGCGGATGAACGCGCTGCTCACCGACCCCGACCGGATCGACGTCGGCGAACTGCTGCGGGACGGCCGCATCGGCCTGTTCGTGGTCTCCGCACTCGCCCGCCGGCACGGCATCGCGGTCCAGCTGCAGAGCAACATCTACGGCGGCATCCAGGCGGTTCTGGTGCTTCCGCAGAGCCTGCTGGGCGACCAGCCCGGGGAGACCACCCCGGCCGCCGCACCGGCGGCGACGGCACCGCACGACGCCGCGTCCCCGCTGCCGCCCGCCGCCCCGGCACCGTCCGCTCCCCCGGTGCGGCCCGGGGGCCCGGTGCAGCCCGGGGTCCCGGCCGGGCCCCCGGGGAGCCCGGCGGCGCCTCCGTCCCCGGTCCCGCACCGGGCGGCACCCGCGGCCGCGCAGCCGCCGGTCCCGCCGGGGCACGTCCCGCAACTGCCCGTCCGGGAGAAGCGCGTTCGGGAGGCGCCCGTCCGGGAGGCTCCTGTCGCACCGGCCCCGGCCCGGCCGACGGCGCCCCGAACGGCGGTGTCCCACGCGGAGATGCCCCACGCTGAGATGCCCCGGCCGGAGATGCCCCGGCCGGCGGCGCCTCAGCCGGTGGCCGGACAGCAGCAGCCGCCGGCGATGCCCACGCCCATCCCGCAGCAGCACGCCCGCGCCGCCGAGCCGCCCCGGCCGGCGCCGCGGCACTCGGGCCCGGTGCCGAGCCCGGCACAGGCCCCGGAGCCGCCGTCGCACCACGACCGCGGTCCCGTCCACCCTGCCGACGCCCGGGGGGAGCGGCCGCAACTGCCGCGCCGGCGCCGCCAGGAGCACCTCGTCCCGGAGCTCCGGGACGCGCCGACCGCTCGCAGCACGGGGAGTGAGCAGGAGGCGGAGCACGACCCGAATCTGATGGCCGCTTTCCGCCGGGGCGTCAGTCTTGCCGAGGCTCCCGACGCACCCGACGAGGGCCACGCCGACCGCTCTCGCTGAACCGCAGGCTCCAACTCATTCCCCAAGGAGAAGACCACCCTCATGGTGAGCGACATGCGCACCGGCCAGTCCACGGACCTGTCCTGGCTGCTGACCGGCCTCGTCCAGCGTGTACCCCACACTCGCAATGCGCTGCTGCTGTCCTCCGACGGACTGGTGAAGGCCGTCCACGGCCTCGACACCGACAGCGCCGACCACATGGCCGCCCTGGCGTCCGGCCTCTACTCCCTCGCCCGCAGCGCAGGCCTGCGGTTCGGCGACGGCGGAGAGGTGCGGCAGGTGGTGGTCGAGCTCGACACCACGCTGCTGTTCGTGTCCACCGCCGGTTCCGGCGCCTGTCTGGCCGTCATGGCCGAACGCGAGGCCGACGCGGCCGTGCTGGGCTACGAGATGGCCATGCTGGTGAAGAGCGTCCGCCCGTATCTGGCCACGCCCGCGCGGCAGCCGGTCGGCGCGCCCCCGGCCGGCGGATCCCCGCACGACGCGGGGCTCTGAGGATGGCGGACGCGCGGGACGGGATGTGGCTGGACGACGCGGCGGGACGACTGGTCCGGCCTTACACCGTCAGCAACGGGCGCACCCGTCCCACCGCGCACTTCGACCTGCTCACCCTGGTGATGGCCACCGGCGCCCGGCCCCGGAACCATCTCGGCCCCGACCACGACCAGGTGCTCGGGCTCTGCGGCGGCCCGATGTCGGTGGCCGAGGTCGCCGCCCACATACGGCTCCCCGCCGTCGTCACCAAAGTCCTCCTGTCCGACCTCGTGGACTGCGGGGCGCTCACCACCCGGGCGCCCCGCACCGTCGAGGCGGCTTCCCCGACCGACCGAGATCTTCTGGAGGCGGTCCTCCATGGCCTTCGCAAACGGCTCTGACCTCGCGCCCCCTGCGGACCCCTTCCCCACCGCGCTGAAAATTCTCATAGCGGGGGGCTTCGGGGTGGGCAAGACCACCCTCGTGGGAGCGGTGAGCGAGATCGAGCCGCTGAGCACCGAGGAGTTGCTGACCCAGGTCAGTGCCCGGACCGACAGCCTCGAAGGGATCGAGGACAAGACGACCACCACGGTCGCCATGGACTTCGGCCGGATCACGCTCGACGCGGACCATGTGCTCTACCTGTTCGGCACGCCCGGCCAGGAGCGGTTCTGGTTCATGTGGGACGAGCTGTCGAACGGCGCGCTCGGTGCCGTGGTCCTGGCGGACACCCGCCGGCTCGACCAGTGCTTCGCCGCGGTGGACTTCTTCGAACGCCGTGGCATCGGATTCGTCGTGGCGGTCAACGAGTTCGACGGAGGCTTCCACTACGACCCGGAGGAGGTCCGCGTGGCCATGGACCTCAGACCGGAGGTGCCCGTCGTGCTCTGCGACGCCCGGCAGTGCAACTCCGGCACCCGGGTCCTGATGGCACTCGTCCAGCACCTGATCAGCTCTGCCGCGCGTTCCCCGGTGGCCGAGCCCGACCCGCTGCGCTGACCCGACGGCGCAGCCGAATCCGCAGTCCGAACGGAGCCTCCATGTCCACCCCCACCCCCTTCACGCCCTACGACCCGACCGGCCATCTGCTGCTGACCCCGGAGGACGCCGGAGCGACGGCCCGGGTGGCCCGGCTGCGCGAGCTCGGGCTCGGGGACACCCCCGTCCCGGAGTTCGACGACTTCGCGCGGGAGCTCGCCCGGATCACCGGGGCTCCGTACGCGATGGTCAACTTCATCGACGAGCACCGTCAGTACTTCGCGGGCCTCTACACCGCGGGGGACGGCCAGTCGGGGGTCGAGCTGGGGCCGGTGCCGCAACAGCAGCAGCCCGGACGGGTGATGGCGCGGGACCACGGCTACTGCCCGCACGTCATAGTGCGCCGCAAGGCCCTGGTGCTGGAGGACGTCTGCGACTACCCGCGGTTCGCGGGCAACCCCGTGGTGGACGAGATCGGCATCCGCTCGTATCTCGGCGCGCCGCTGATCGACCGCACGGGGATGGCGCTGGGCACGGTCTGCGTGGTCGACCAGGAGCCCCGTCCCTGGGGGCGGCAGGGGCTGGAGACCATCAAGTCGATGGCGGCCGAACTGGTCGGGCGGATCCACCGGCAGGAGCCCGGGATCTGAAGGGTCCGTATCCGTCCGGGCCCTGACGCCTCCGGGCGGCCCGGCCTCTTTGTACGGCTCTCCAGGGATCCCACGGAGAGGCTCCACGATGCCCGGGGCCCGGGGGCGCCCCGGGCGGGGACCGGGTGCGCCGACGGGGCCGTTGGAGCCGTCCCGAGGCGCCGTCGGTCGTGCACGGTGGCATGCACGGTGCGCGGCAGAGGTGGCGGTGGCCCCACCCCTGCCGTCCACCGACCGGTGGACCCGAAGTTCAACCGGCCGGACGTGCCGGGCTCCGCACCCGGCCGACCAGGATCTCGGGTATGAGTCAACTCCCTGTGCGGATAGCCCGATGGAGCGCCCGGCACGCGGGGCGCGCGATCACCGGCTGGTTCGCGTTCGTCGTTCTGTGCCTCGGCGCCGGCCTCGCGGTCGGCTCCCACGAAGCCACCAGCGAGGACTTCCGGGTCGGTGAGGCGGGGCGCGCCGAGGCGATGGCGGCCGAAGGGGGCCTGCAGCGCAGACCCACCGAGCAGATCATGATCTACGCCAGGTCCGGGACCCCGGACACGGCCGAAGCCGACGCCGTGGCCCGGGAACTCACCGAGCGGATGCGGAAGCTGCCGGAGGTGGACCGGGTGGGAGCCCCGGTCCGCTCCGAGGACGGTGAGGTCCTCAGGGTCCCGGTGGTCCTGAAGGGCGCTGAACAGCAGGGCAAGAAGAACGTCGCCCCGCTCCTCGAACAGACGGCGAAGGTGGGCGACCGTCACCCGGGCCTGGTCGTGGAGGAGACCGGCTCCCCCTCCATCAGCAAGGGGGTCAACGACCAGCGGGCGAAGGACCTCACGCTCTCCGAGCGCCTCACGCTGCCGGTCACCCTCCTCACCCTGCTGATCGTCTTCGGTTCGGTGGTGATGGCCGGTGTGCCGTTGCTGCTGGCGCTCTCCTCGATCGCCGCCGCCCTGGGACTGTCCATGGTCGCGTCTCATGTGCTGCCCGATCCCGGAGTCGGCACCAACATGATCCTGCTGGTCGGCCTGGCGGTGGGCGTCGACTACGCGCTGTTCTATCTCAAGCGGGAACGCGAGGAACGCGCCCGCGCCGGCGGCCGGCTCAGCTCGGAGGCCCTGGTGGAGCTGGCCGCGGCGACCGCGGGCCGGGCCATCGTGGTCTCCGGCCTCGCCGTGATCGTCTCCACCGCCACCCTGTATCTGGCCACGGACGTCATCTTCTCCTCGCTGGCGACGGGCACGATCCTCGTCGTGGCGGTCGCCGTGGTCAGCTCGCTGACCGTGCTTCCCGCGCTCCTGGTGAAGATCGGCCACCGGGCCGAGCGCCGCGCGGCCCGCAAGGCCGCCCGCCGGGCGAGCCGCGGCGAGCCGGTCCGTGCACAGCGGGCGGAAGCCGGACCGGGCCGGGTGTCCGGCGCCCTGCTGCGGCCCGCGCAGCGGCACCCCGCCCTCACCCTGTGCGTCTCGGTCCTGGTCATGCTCGCCCTGGCGGCGCCCGCGCTCGGTCTGCGGCTCGTCGACCCGGGCCGGGACACCTTCTCCCGCGACATCCCGGCCATGCAGGTCTACGACCGGCTGACCGCGGCCTTCCCGGAGCTCCTGGTCGAACACGAGGTCGTGGCCCGATCCACGCCGGACCGAGCCGCGGAGGTGCGGCAGGCCCTGGCGGACCTCGGCCGGCGGGCGCAGGCCGATCCGCTGTTCGCCCGGGACGCCGAGCCGACGGTACGTACGTCGGCCGACGGCCGGATCAGCGTGCTGAAGCTGGCGGTTCCGTTCCCCGCGCCCTCCGACGAGGCGGTCGCGTCACTCGACCGCATCCGTCAGGTCCATCTGCCCGCCTCGGTCGGCAGAGTGTCCGGCGTGGAGTCGGCGGTGAGCGGAGATGTGGCCCGGGGCCGCGACTACGTGGACCACGAGAGGAGTAAGCTGCCGCTGGTCATCGGGTTCCTGCTGCTGGTCACCTTCCTGATGACCTTGTGGGCGTTCCGCTCGGTGGTCATCGGCCTGGCCGGCGTCGTCCTCAATCTGCTGTCCGCCGGGGCCTCGCTCGGTCTGCTGGTGGTCTTCTTCCAGGGGACGTGGGCGGAGGGCCTGCTGGCCTTCGACTCGCTCGGCGCGATCGCGTCCCGGGTACCCCTGTTCCTCTTCGTGATCCTCTTCGGCCTGTCCATGGACTACCAGGTGTTCGTGGTCAGCCGGATCCAGGAGGCCATGCGGAACGGGATGTCGGCCCGCGCAGCGGTTCTGGACGGCATCGGCCGGTCGGCCAAGGTGGTGACCAGCGCGGCGATCGTGATGGTGACGGTGTTCGGCGCCTTCGTCGCCCTGCACCTCACCGAGATGAAGCAGATGGGCTTCTGCCTGGCGGTGGCCGTACTGCTGGACGCCGTGGTGATCCGGCTCCTGGTCCTGCCGTCGCTGCTGCTGCTCCTCGGCGAGCGGGCCTGGTGGCCGTCCCGCCCGGCGCGACGGGGACGGACCGCCGTTCCGGCTGCCGGACCGCGGGAAACCGTAGGCTGACGCAAATGACGCAGCGGCCGCAGCCCATCGACCGGTTCCGGACACGGACCCTTCGCCGGTGGTACACCGTCTCCTGGGTGCTCCTGGGGGTGTGCCCCCCGGTCATCTCCGTGCTGGGGGACACCGGAACGACGAAGTACTGGTCGATGGCGCTGCCGGCCGTGATCGTCCTCTGCTACGCGATCGTGCTGGCCCGCCCGGGCAATCCGGTGCTGCGCCCCTACACCTTTCTGGCCGTGCTCACTCTGGGCATGATCGGTATGTCCTGGGTGCGTGGGGACGGCGCGGCACTGTTCATCGTGTCGCTCCCGCACTTCTGGCTCTTCGCCAGGAAACCGCGGCACGCGATCGCCTTCAGTGGCGTCGCCGCCGCGGGCACCGTCGCAGGCGTCGTCCTCCACGACGGCGGAAACGCGGATTTCCTCAGCGGCAATATCGTCTTCACCCTCATCGGCTGGGCGGCGGGTGTGCTGCTCGGACTGGGAGTGGTCCGGATCGTCGAGCAGAGCGACGAGCGCGCCCGCCGCCTGAGCGCCGAACTGGAGAGCGCCCAACGGCGCCTGGCCGAAGCCCACCGGCTGCAGGGCGCCACCGAAGAGCGCGAACGGCTCGCGCGGGAGATCCACGACACCCTCGCCCAGGGTTTCGCGTCCATCATCGTGCTGGCGGAAGCGGCCCGTTCCGGTCTCGACACGGATCCCGGCAGGAGCGCGCAGCAGTTGCTCTCGATCGAGAACACCGCGCGCGAGAACTTCGCCGAGGCGCGTGTGCTCGTCGGCTCCGCCCCGCGGAGCGGTGTCGTTCCCGGTTCGGTCGCCGGGACCCTGCGCCGGACCCTGGACCGGTTCGCCGAGGACACCGGACTCACCGTCACCGCGGAGCTGCCGGACATCGAGTGCGACCAGCCGACCCGCATCGCTCTGCTGCGCTGCACCCAGGAGTCCCTGGCCAACGTCCGTCAGCACGCCGCCGCCTCCACGGTGGATGTCGTCCTCACCGCGCACGCGTACGGGGTCGAGCTGGACATCACCGACGACGGCCGCGGCTTCGTGGTCGAAGACTCCCGCGGCTTCGGGCTCAACGGGATGTCCACACGTCTCGCCGAGCTCGGCGGCGAGCTCACGGTCACCAGCTCGGTCGGGGACGGCACGCGCGTCCTCGCCCTGATTCCCGCGAACGGTCAGGTGTGACATGCCGGAAGACACGCTCCGCATCATCGTGGTGGACGACCACACGGTGATGCGCGCCGGGGTCATCGCCCTGCTGGCCTCCGAGCCCGCCATCGACGTGGTCGGCGAGGCCGGCGACGGCCTCGCGGGCGTCGAACTCGTCGAGCGCCTGGACCCCGATGTGGCGCTGATCGATCTGCGCATGCCCGTCCTCGACGGGACGAGTGCCACCGCCCGGATCGTCGCCGGCCGGGCGCGGACCCGGGTGCTGATCCTGACCACGTACGACACCGACGCGGAGATCGAGCGCGCGGTCGAGGCCGGGGCGATCGGCTACTTGCTCAAGGACACCACGCGTGACCAGCTCGTCGACGCCATCCGGTCCGCGTCCCGGGGCGAGACGGTCCTGGCCCCGCGGGTCGCGGAGCGGCTAGTCGCCCGGATGCGTCAGCCGACGCCCGTGGCGCTGACCCCGCGGGAGGCGGATGTGCTGAGCGCGGTCGCCGACGGGCTGTCCAATCCGGAGATCGGCCAACGGCTCGTCATCTCGGAGGCCACGGTGAAGACACATCTGCTGCGGGTGTTCGCCAAGCTCGACGTGCGGGACCGCACGCACGCTGTGGTCGTGGCCCTCGAACGCGGGCTGCTGGACCGATGCCGCCGCTCCGACTGACCGCGCTCCCGCCGGCCCGCGCGGCAGCAGGACTTCGACGGGCTCCGGCTTCCGCTGCATCCCTTCCGCCCCGCTTCCGCCCGCTGAGCCATGGGCATCGCGGGGCGAGGTCGCCCCGGATGGCCTTGGTCCGGCACGGCCTTGCCCCGGATGGCCTTGGTCCGGCGTGACCTTGGTCCGGTACGGCCTTGGCCGGTTCGGACCGGCCCCGAGGGTGCACGGCCGTCCCGCTCGGCCTTCCGTGAGGAGGACCTGGACACCCGCCGGGTCCGAGCCCCCCTCACGCGTCAGGCGGTCGTCCGCAGCCGGTCCAGCCGCACCACGTCGGACAGGCACTCCGACCACTCGCCCTTCGTCTCGCCCATCGCCACCTCGCCGAGGCGGAGCAGCTGGACGTCGGAGGTCCCGGCCGGGGCGAAGATGTGGAAGGCGTCCCGCAGATAGCGCTCGACGGGACGGTCGGTGTACAGGCCGCAGGCCGCGTGGATCTCCATGGCGTTGCGGGCCGAGTCCAGCGCGTACTCGACGTTGACCAGCTTGGCGTTCATCAGCTCCGCGTCGCACGGCACGCCGTGGTCCAGCAGGTCCACCGCGTGGTACGCGGCCAGCCGGGCGGTCATCAGACGGGACTGTATCTGCCCGAGCTTGAGCTTGATGGAGCCGAGGCCGGCCAGCGGCTTGCCGTACCGTTCCCGCTGGAGGCAGAACGCCGTGGTCTCGTCCAGGATCGCCTGGTGGATGCCGAGGGACACCGCGGCGAGGTTCGCCCGGCCGTAGAGCATGCTCGAGGAGTAGGCGACGTTCAGGCCGTCGCCCTCCTCGCCGAGCAGGTTCGCGGCGGGGATCCGGCAGTTGTCGAAGATCAGCTCGCCGAAGCTGAAGCCGTGCAGGCCCAGCGTGGGCTGCTGCTCCGCCAGCGAGAACCCCGGGGTGCCGGTCTCGACGAGGAAGGCGGACAGCCCCCGTGAGCCGGGGCCGGTACGGACGACGACGCCGTGCAGATCCCCGACGTGGCTGTTGCCCACGTACACCTTGCGGCCGTTGAGGACGTAGTCGTCCCCGTCGCGGACGGCGGTGCCCTCCATGCCGAGGACGTGCCCGCCGGACTGGGGCTCGGTCACGGCGATGGTCGGCAGGCACTCACCGGCGGCGATGCGGGGCAGCCAGGTCTTGCGCTGGACATCGTTGCCATAGTGGATGATCTTGGCTGTGCCGAGCTGGGAGGCCTGGACCATGGCGCCCATGGCTCCGCTGACCCGGGCGAGCTCCTCGATGATGATCGTCTTCGCCAGGTGCCCGGCGCCCATGCCGCCGTACTCCTCGTCGACGGTCACGCCGATCCAGCCCTGCCGGGCGATGAGCCGCGAGAGCTCATGGGGAACGCTGTGAGAAGCCTCCATCGCGGCTATTCGGGGCCGTACTTCGCGTTCCGCGAATGCGTGCACGCGATCGCGCAGATCCTGGTGATGGCCATGAGCCAACAAGCGTTCCACGACGAGCCTCCTCCGCGCTTCCCCAAGCGCCCTCTGGGCGCGGGGTCGTTCGTCGGCAGCGACCCGCACAAGGTTCGCCGACCGCAACATCGTCTACAACCCGACGGTGACAGCCAAGATCATTTATATCCTTTGGCCGAAACCCTCCGTGTTGCCTTCGTGACTCAACTGTGCGATGCGGCAAGACTTTTGATTCAGCATCAGGCTCTGGGTGGGCGCGGGAGGACCGTTGCGATCCGGCCGCCGCGACCACGCCATTGGCCTGCCCACCAGGCAATTGCCATGAGCGCGGCACCCGATCGAGGGCCGTGGGCCGGGCGTCCCGGCCGGTGCGGGCGGACCGGCGAACGGGTCCGCTCCGGATGCTGTGCGTTTCAGCCGCGCCATCCAGGCGCCCGGATGTCCGAAGGGGCGCACTCGCAAGGCGGCGCGCCGCAATCACGGCGATGAGCCCGTCAAACGCCGATCGCCAGTCCGATTCCGGCCAGAACAAGGAACAAACGACCGTAGAGGGCCGAAGCGTCGTCAAAGCCCTCGACGAACCACCCGGCCGCGTACGTTCCCGGATGACCCGGCTGCCACGGAGCCGGGGGGCGATACGGTGAGTGCGTGGCGATCAACGGTGACGAGACGGCGGTAACGGTTCCGGGGGCGGCGCTGCTCATTGCGGCGGCCCCGGTCGGCAAGGGTCGTCTGATGGACCCTGCCACCGTGCTTCCGGCCCTGGCTGCGGTGCCTCCGCGGGTGCTCACCGGCACGCCCGGAGCCAGCGTCGTCGAGCTGGTGGACCCGGCCGACCCCCAGGTCGTGCTGACCCGGCTGCGCACCGCCGCCGCCTTCCCCGGACCGCTGCTGATCCACCTCATCGGGCAGCTGACGCTGGACCGCAAGCAGCAACTGCCGCACCTGGCCCTGGCACGGACCACCGCCACCACCGTGCGCTACACCGGCTTCCCCTGGCACTGGCTGGCCGCCGAACTCCAGCACCGGCCCGCCGGCAGCACGACGCTGCTGGCCGATCTGGTGGCCGACACCGCCGCGTGGTCCCGCCTCCGGGCGTTCCCCGACGCCCTGCGGGCCGACGGGGTCCGGCTGTTCGGCACCGTGGCTCCCCCGCCGGAGCGCCGGTCGGTCGCCGCCCCCGAGTACAGCCGGGCGGTCTCCGAGATCCTGCGGCCCGCCGCGTCCCGGCCGCCGCTGGAGGATCTGCACCGCCGGGCGGCGGCTATGGCCGGGCTCCTCGACGGCACGCATCTGATGCTGGGTGAGGACGGTGGCGCCGGGGCGTACGGGGCCGCGGGCTCCTTCCCGGCGCCGACTGCCGCCACGGCGCCCCCGTCGGCCCCCGGCACGGCGTTCTCCGTGGCTCACGGCCCGGGGCCGGCTTCCGGGTACGCCGCGGCCCCGGGAAGCACCAACGGCACGGAGGCCACCGGGGGCGCGGGCACCGGGGCATACCTCCAGGGCGGCGGCACGGACGGTGCGGCCGGGAGCAACCCCGGGGTGAACGGCCGGAGTCCGAACGGGCAGAGCGTGAGCGGGCAGGGCGTGAGCGGGGAGAGCCTGAGCAGCCAGGGTGCGAGCGGCCAGGCCCCGGACGGCCGGGGCGGCGCGCAGGGCCGGGGCACCGACGGACACGGGGCGGCGTATGCCTCGTCCGCGCCGGCCCAACCCGTACCCGCACAGCCCGTACCGGCCCAGCCCCTGCCCGCCCAGCCCGTACCCACGCAACCCGTCCCGGCACAGCCCGCGCCGACCCAACCCGCCCCGTACGGCGGCACGTCGGCTCCGCGGCAGCCTCAGCACACCGGGGCCCATCCGTCGGCGGCGAGCGCGGCTCACACCACCGCCGCCCCGGCACCGGCCGCACCCGCGTATCCGCGCGCCGGCAGCGGCGCGGCGAGCCCCGGCACCGGCGTCCCGGTCCAGGCCCCGGCGCCCGTGCAGCACCCTCCGCGGCCGGCCGCGGATCCCGACCCGCACCCGGCGATCCTCGCCGCGGCGCGTGAGGGGCGGCACGGTGAGGCGGCGGCGATGGCCGCCGCCTGGGAGCAGCAGGCGCTCCGGCTGTACGGCGCGGCGTCCGCGGAGGCCGTGCACTGGCTGGAGGTGCGGGCCGATCTCGCCCGTCTCGCCGGTGACTTCGTCCGGTCCTGCGAGCTCTGGACGGCCGCGGCCTCGGCCCGTATGCAGCGGGGCGAGCCCCCGGAGGCGGCGGACGTGGTGGCCGCCGTGGACCGCGCGCACCACTGCTGGGAGCAGGTGGCGGACCCGGCCGCGGCCCGCGGGCTGGCGCACCACCTGCTGGAGATGCGGCGCGCGGTGCCCGGCCCCCGGCCCGGTGCGGTGCAGGCCCTGGAGCGCCGGGTGGAGTCGCTGGACGGCGTCGCCGCGGGCTGACCGCCCGTCCGGCGGTCCGCCCGGCGTGCCGCCGGCCCCGCGGCCGGAGATCCCCACACGGCGCGGCAGCGGTCAGGTCGTCGCCGTGTGTTCCTGGAGCAGGGCCCGCATCTCCGCGTGGAAGACCTCGTAGCGCGCCCGGAGGGCGTCGCCCGGCCAGTCGGCGGGCAGCAGTCCGGCGGGCAGCAGCGGGTCCGCCATCAGGTGGCGCAGGATCGCGGCGGCCGCGGTGAACTCCCCGGCCGGGTCCGGGGCCTGTTCCAGCGCGGTGTGCAGGGCGCGGGCGCGGCCGGCCCAGTCCGTCAGGTCCCACAGGGACGCGGCGAGGGCGGCCGGATCGTCGTCGGGGCGGCCGGTGAGCAGGGTGCACGGCCCGGTGACCGAGGGCGGGAGCGACCGGCGGAGGTTGGCGGGGCGCAGCCAGGTGCCCTCCCGCAGTTCGGCCAGGCGCAGCGCGGACATCTCCTGACGCAGCGCCGAGCGTTCGGCGGCGGGCCGGGGCTCGGGGGTGACCACCGCGATCTCCCAGGCACCGTCCCAGGGGCGGGTGCGGGGGCTGCGGGCGTCGTCCTGGCGGGCCTGGCGGTGCAGCAGCCGGGCGGTCAGCGCGTAGCCGCCGTCGCGCTGTTCGAGGTCGCCGGCCGCGACCATGCGGGAGAGCGCCACCCGGACGGTGCCCTCCGCGATCCCGAAGAGCCGGCCGACCCGGACCAGCGCGCGGGCCGGCAGCAGCGGCGGGTGGTGGCCGAGCAGGGTGCTGAGCACGACGGAGCGGGCGGTCAGCGGCCGCAGCCCGGTGCGTCCCGTGGCGTCCATCCGTAGCGCACCCCCGCTCTCTCTTGCCTGCTTCCGACGTCTTACATCCTTCCGACGCGCGCAGTGAAACTGTAACGTCCAGGACAGGAGCCGACCACGCCACTCCCCGGAGGTTGCCGTGAGCACCACCCATGAAGTCCTCAACCAGGCCCCGCCGCTGACCCCGTTCAGCGCGGCCGACGACCCCGCCCTACTGGAGGCGCTGCGGCGCGACGGAGCGGGCTGGGGCGAGGAGCGGATCCGGGAGCTGGGCGCGCTGGCCGGCTCGGACGAGGTGCAGGAGTGGGCGCGGGCCGCCGAGGAACACCCGCCGCGGCTGCGCACCCACGACCGGTTCGGCCACCGGATCGACGAGGTCGAGTTCCACCCCGCCTGGCACCGGCTGATGACCGTCGCCGTGGAGAACGGGCTGCACGCCGCGCCCTGGACCGAGTCGCGGGCGGGCGCGCATCTCTTCCGCGCCGCCCAGTTCTACGTCTGGTCGCAGGCCGAGGCGGGCCACGGCTGTCCCGTCTCCATGACGTACGCGGCGGTACCCGCGCTGCGCGCCCAGCCGGAGTTGGCCGCGGTGTACGAGCCGCTGCTGGCGGCCCGCAGGTACGACTACGGGCTGCGGCCGCCGCTGGAGAAGTCCGGGCTGATCGCCGGCATGTCGATGACGGAGAAGCAGGGCGGCTCGGACGTACGGGCCAACACCACGCAGGCGGTCCCGGCCGGCGACGGCACCTACCGGCTCACCGGGCACAAGTGGTTCACCTCCGCCCCGATGAGCGATGTGTTCCTGGTGCTGGCGCAGACGGCCGAGGGGCTGACCTGCTTCCTGCTGCCCCGGGTGCTGCCCGACGGCACCCGGAACGCCATGCACCTCCAGCGGCTGAAGGACAAGCTGGGCAACCGCTCCAACGCCTCGTCCGAGATCGAGTACGACGGCGCGGTGGCCTGGCCGGTCGGGGAGCCGGGCCGCGGGGTGCGCACCATCGTCGAGATGGTCAACGTGACCCGGCTGGACTGTGTGATCGGCACGGCGGCGGGCATGCGGGCGGGGCTGCGCCAGGCCCTGCACCACACCGCGCACCGGCGGGCGTTCGGCGCCGAGCTGGCCGACCAGCCGCTGATGCGCAATGTCCTGGCCGACCTCGCGGTGGAGTCGGAGGCGGCGACCCTGCTGGCCATGCGGCTGGCGGCGGCCCTGGACCGTTCCCAGGCCGGGGACGCGTCCGAGGCGGCGCTGCGCCGGCTGGGCCTGGCGGTCGGCAAGTACTGGGTGTGCAAGCGGGGCAGCGCGCACGCCGCGGAGGCGCTGGAGTGCCTGGGCGGCAACGGCTACGTGGAGGAGTCCGGGATGCCGCGGCTCTACCGCGAGGCGCCGCTGCTGTCGATCTGGGAGGGCTCGGGCAATGTCGCGGCGCTCGATGTGCTGCGGGCGCTCGGCAAGGAGCCGGCCGGGCTGGACGCCCTGCTGGCGGAGGTGGACGCGGCGGCCGGTGCGGACCGCCGGCTGGACGCGGCGGTGGCCCAGGTCCGGGCGGCCCTGCCCGGGCTCGCCGATCCGGCGCGCGCCCAGCTGGACGCCCGGCGGCTGGCGGAGCGGATGGCGCTGGTGCTCCAGGGCAGTCTGCTCGTCCGGTACAGCGACCCGGCGGTCGCGGACGCGTTCTGCGCCTCCCGGCTCGGCGGGGACTGGGGCCACGCGTTCGGCACGCTCCCGGCGGGCACGGATCTGGCGCCGATCCTGGAGCGCGCCCGGCCGAAGGACGCCGGGTGAGCGTCCGCGTCGAACGGCAGGGCCCGGTCACCACCGTGGTGCTGTCCCGGCCCGCGACCCGCAACGCCGTGGACGGCGCGACGGCCCGCGAACTGGCGGACGCCTTCCGGGCGTTCGACGCCGATCCGGTGGCGCGGGTGGCGGTGCTGTGGGGCGAGGGCGGGACGTTCTGCTCCGGCGCGGACCTGAAGGCGGCCGGTACGGAAGCGGGGAACCGGGTGGAGCCGGACGGGGACGGGCCGATGGGCCCGACCCGGCTCCGGCTGACGAAGCCGGTGATCGCCGCGGTGAGCGGGCACGCCGTGGCGGGCGGGCTGGAGCTCGCGCTCTGATGCGATCTGCGGGTGGTGGAGGAGGACGCGGTGTTCGGCGTCTTCTGCCGCCGCTGGGGCGTGCCGCTGATCGACGGCGGCACGGTCCGGCTGCCGCGGCTCATCGGTGCCGCCCGGGCGATGGACCTCGTCCTCACCGGGCGCCCGGTCCCGGCCCGGGAGGCGTACGACATCGGGCTGGCCACCCGGCTGGTGCCGCCCGGGCTGGCGCGGACCGAGGCCGAGGCCCTGGCCGCGGAGATCGCCCGCTTCCCGCAGGCGTGCCTGCGGGCCGACCGGGCCTCGCTGCTGGCACAGGAGGGTCTCGGCGAGGAGGCCGCGATGGACGGCGAACTGCGCGGCGGCCGGGCCGTGTTGGCGGAGGGGCTGGAGGGTGCGGCGCGCTTCGCCCGGGGCGCGGGGCGGCACGGCGACTTCGACGCGCTGTGAGGGGCGGGGCCGGACCGCGTCTGTGAGGGGCGGGGCCGGACCGCGTCGTCGCCGCAACTCCCACTGAAGGCCCCGGAAGGCCCCGCCCTGAGGCCAACAGGCCCGGCCCGCGGACACTGCCGGCCGGGCTCAGTGAGCGAGTGACACCCGGCGCGAAAGGTCGGGCGGGCGCCCGCCCGGCTGCGCTCCATCAGCCGCGGAAGGCCCGGAGGGCGTCTCGCACCGGCACCGCGTGCCCCGTCCGGGCCCGGACGGGGCACGCGGTGACCGTGGCCCGCGAGGAGCCGGCCCGGTGCGGACCGGCGGACCCGCCGAGGGCGGGTGCGTCTCGTCGGGAATCGCTACGGCCCGGTACGCGGCTCGGGGCCCGGCCGTCGTTCCGGTCGGGCCCCGAGTGCAGCGGACGGGTCAGCGGACGGGATCAGTCGATGCCGCGCAGAATGTGCGACTCGGCTGGGTCCTCCTCGTAGCCTGCCAGCCGGATCGGCGCTGATCTGGCCCAGACATCGAGGTTGCGCACCTCCTTCATCCGCTTGTGAGGCTCCTCAGGCTCCGGGGGGAGCTGATGTCGCTTCGTCTTCTGAGGTGTCACCGCGCACACTCCTTCGCGTCGGGTGAACCGGACGTGCCGACGGAACCTCGACCGGGCGCCGGACGCCCGATGGGGCTGAGGAAAGGGCTGTTCGGACGCGGTGGCGCCGGACTACGCGACCGGGCGTGCGGCCATGGTGGATGGCGCATCCCGGGACGGGCCGAGGGTGTCGGTGCTTCCCTGAAGAGGCTGTCCGTCAGCTTCCAGAATAGCGACGATCGGCTCGCCGCGCGCGACAATTCCGGCGCGGCCGACCACGCTGCGTGCACGCCGCTGATCAGGGACTCCGTGCGCTCCGGCCCGGGCACCCGGCCGCGCCGCGTTATCCGGCCCCGGCGCGGGGCACCCGGACCCCATGGCGGATCGGCGGCCGGCCCAGGAGTCGTACTGGATGGTCTCGGCGGAGCACACCGGGTACCCGCCGCTGGGTGCCGACCTGGAGGTGGACACCGTCGTCATCGGCGGCGGCATCGCCGGGCTGTGCACGGCGTGGGAGCTGGAGCGGGCCGGACAGCGGGTGGCCCTCCTGGAGGCCGACCGGATCGGCTCCGGCGTCACCGGCTACACCTCGGCGAAGCTGACCGCGCTCCACACCCTGGTCTACGCGCGGCTGCGCAAGCGGCAGGGGGCGGAGGCCGCCCGGCTGTACGCGGAGTCGCAGCAGGACGGGGTCGAGCACGTCGGCCGGATCTGCGCCGAGCTGGGGGCCGACGCGGAGCTGGAACGGGTCCCCGCCTACACGTATCTGGAGTCGGAGGAGCGGGTCGGTGAGCTGCGGGCCGAGGCCGAGGCGGCACGGGAGGCGGGGCTGGCGGCGTCGTTCGTCACGACGACGGAGCTGCCGTTCCCCGTGGCGGGAGCGGTGCGGGTGGAGGACCAGATGCAGTTCCACCCCCGGAAGTTCCTTCTCGCGATGGCCCGGGACCTGGTCGACCGGGGCGGACTGATCTTCGAGCGGACCCGGGCGACGGAGCTGCACGACGGGGCGCGCTGCCGGGTCGGTACCGAGCACGGCGCCACGGTCGTGGCCCGGGACGCCGTCGTGGCCACGCACGGTCCGGTGTTCGACCACGCCCTGCTCTTCACCCGGCTGACGCCTCGCCGCGAGCTGGTGGTCGCCGCGCCGGTGCCCGCCGGGAGCGCCCCCATCGGCATGTACATCACGCCCGAGCGCCGCACCCGGTCGGTGCGCACCGCCCCGCTGGACGACGAGCACCGGCTGCTGATCGTCACCGGTGAGTCGTTCGAGCCCGGCACGGGGGACGCGGAGCAGCGGTTCGCAACGTTGGCCGACTGGACGCGCCGGCACTACCCGGGCGCCGCGATCACCCATCGCTGGGCGGCGCAGGACCACGACAGCGCCGACGGGCTGCCGTACGTCGGCCACTTCCACCCCGGCACCCAGCACCTCTATGTGGCGACCGGCTTCGGCGGCTGGGGGCTGAGCGGCGGGGTGATGTCCGGCCGGCTGCTGGCCGCGCACATCGCGGGCGGCCCCCGGCCGGGCTGGACGGAGCTGTACGACCCGCGGCGGCTGCCGCATCTGCGGGACGCCGCGACGCTGCTCCAGCGGCAGGCGTCCGTGGGCCGGCACTTCGTCGGCGACCGGCGGCACACCTCGTCCGTCGACTCGGCCGAGGACATCCCGCCGGGCAGCGGCGCCGTGGTGCGGCTGGGCGGGCGGCGCTGCGCCGTGTACCGCGACCCCTCCGGCGCCGCGACGGCGGTGTCCGCGCGCTGCACCCACCTGGGCTGTCTCGTGCAGTTCAACGGGGCGGAGCGGGCTTGGGAGTGCCCCTGCCACGGCTCGCGCTTCGCGGTCGACGGCTCGGTGCTGGAGGGCCCGGCGGTCCGGCCCCTGGAACCCCGGGAGCTCGGGGAGCCCGGGGAGCCCGGGGAGCTCGGGGAGTGAGCGGCGGGGCCGGGTGCTCTCGGAGCGCGGGAGGAGCGCTGAGCGGCGGGCGGGACCGGGACGCGGGCGGACGGGGGTGGCGTTCCCGGCGTTGAGGGCGGAGGGTGGAGACAGAGGATTCCCGCGGGAGCGAGGTGAACCGCCGTGCCTGCGACACCGCCGGCGGTGCAGGGTGCGCCCTGCTGGGTCAGCCTGATGGCCCACGACCTGGACGGCGCCCAGGAGTTCTACTCCTCCGTGCTGGGCTGGCAGTACAAGCCCGGCTTCCAGGGCGCGGGCAGCTACTCCGTGGCGCTCGCCCACGGGACGCCGGTGGCCGGGCTGGGGGCGATGGCCCGCACCCTGGGGTTCCCGGTGTGCTGGACGGCGTACTTCGCGGTGGACAGCGCGGACCTGGTGGCGGAGCGGATCCGGGAGCGGAGCGCCACGGTCGCGGTGGGGCCGATCGAATTCGGGAAGGGCCGGGTGGCGTGGGCCGCCGATCCGGCCGACGCGGTGTTCGGCGTCTGGGAGGGCGAGGTCGACCCGGACTGGCGGGTGAACCGGCGGGCCGGCGCCCCGGCCTGGCTGGAGCTGCGCACCCGGGATCCGTTCGCGTCGGCCCTCTTCTACGGCGAGGTGTTCGACTGGGACCGGCCGGAGGACTCCCGCATCGACGTCCGGTACGAGGACGACCGGGTGGTGCTGCGGATCGGCGGCCGCACCGTGGCCGACCTCCGGGGCGGCGGCGTCGAGGACGCCCCCGACCCGAACATCCGGCCGCAGTGGCACGTCTACTTCTGTGTGGAGGACGTCGACGCCGCGGCGGACCGGGCGCTCGCCGCGGGAGGGACGGTCGTCTCGCCACCCTCCGACGCGCACTTCGGCCGGATCGCGGAGCTGCGGGATCCCGAGGGCGGCCTGTTCCACCTCGCCCACTGAAACACGTTCCACCTTGCCCCCTTGAAACGCGCTCCACCTCGTCCGTCGGGGCTCCCCGCCGGCCGTGGCGGCCGGGAGACCGGGGTCGCCTCCCGTTCACTTCCGGCTCCGATTCCGTTCGCCCTTTTTTGTTACGGTTTCAGCGGAATGATGAGGCGCGGTTCGTTGTCGTACGGGGCGGCGCCTGAGGGCACTCGTCCCGTCCGGGCCGCAGACGCCCGGGCCGATCAGTCAACTGAACCGTCCGTGAACCGAGTTCGCCGCCGACATCGTCGCGGCCTCCCGGCAGGGGGAATCCCCAGGGGGACATCCGAAGGCCGGCACCGAGCGGCGGCACGCATCCGCCCGCCCGCGGTGTCCGCACGGAGCACCGGCCGGAACGTTATCCGCAGAACCACGAGGGGTAAGCCGACACCACATGCTCGACCGCTTGATCCGGGCCCTCGCAGAGCCGAGGCAGTCCGCGCCCGACATCCAGCTGCTCGCCAAGGCAACCGTCGCCGCGGGTGGCGCGTGGTGGCTGGCTCTGCTTCTGCCCGGGCACGACCAGCCCTACTTCGCACCGCTCGCCGCGCTGGTGGGCGTCTATCCGACCGTGCTCAGCTCGATGCGCGAGGCCGGGCGGTTCGCCGTCGGCTTCCTGCTGGGCGTGCTGCTCGCGGTCCCGGTGTCGCTGCTCTTCGGCCAGGGTCTGTGGGGGATCCTCGTCGTCGTCCCGGCGGCGCTGCTGCTGGGGACCTGGCGCAAGCTGGCGGGCCAGGGCCTTCAAGTGCCGTTCACCGCGTTGTTCGTCCTGCTGGTCGGCGGTACCGCGCCCGCGTCGTACGCCCTGCCCCGGCTCGCCGATGTGGTCATCGGCGTGACCATGGGCATCGTCGTCAACGTCGTGCTGCCGCCGCCGCTCCGCCGGGCCGAGGCCGGGGAGGCCGCCTACCGCCTGGGGCTGCGCACCGCCGAGCTGCTGCGCGACACGGCGGCCGAGATCCGGGAGGGCGCGCTGTACGGCTCGGCGCACCGCACGGAGCGGCTGCTCGCCGTGCACCGCACCACCCTGCACGTCGCCGACGCCCAGCTGACGGCCGCCGAGAGCCACCGGTTCAACGCCCGGTCACGGCTGGCCCGGCAGCATCCGCCGCTGCCCGCCCACACGGTGCTCGACTCGCTGTACGCGGCGGGTGAACAGGCGCGGGTGCTGACGCGGGAGGCGCGGCGCGGCGGTGCCGGTTCCGACCCGTCGCTGCTGAGCACCGGCTTCCGGGAGGAGTTCGGCGATCTCCTCGACCTGCTCGCCGGCCTGGCCGCCGAGTGCGGCCGGTCGGGGCAGGGCCCGTCGGAGGAGCAGCTGGAGGAGGCGTGGGCCTGCTACCGCTCGGTGCGGACGCTGGCCATGGAGACGTACGGCGTGGACGGGGAGGAAGCTCCGAACCGTCATCTCGCCCAGACCCAGCTGTGCGCGCTCGCCCTGCAGTTGCTGTTCGACCTGGTCCCGGAGTCGGCGGAGGTGACGCCGGTGGAGGCGGTGGGGGCGGCGGTGGGGGCGGCGGCCCGCTGAGGGCCGCGGCCGGACGCCGATCCGGACGCCCCGGGCCGGGGCAGCCGTCCAGCTCCGGCCCGGGGCGGCCCGGAGAGGCCCGGAGCTGGACGGCTGCCTGCCTCGCGACAGGCGGCCTGGCACGGCTTCACCTGGGAGAGCGAACAGTGACCGGGTCATGGATCAGGACTCCGGATGATGTCCGGGCTGGATGTCCCTGTGCCGGACGAGGAACGGGCACCGTGGCTTTCCCAGGGCCGGACGGAGATCTCGGGGTCCGGAGGCCGGCCCGGGCAGGTGTCCGGCCTCAACCGCCGGCCGGCCTCAACCGCTGCCCGGCCTGAACAGGTGACCGGCCCGGATCGAACCCGCCCGCACGCGGCCCGGCCCGGACCGGGCGGGAACCCGTGCCGGGACCCCGGCGACCGGGGTGCCCCGGCGCTCCGTAGATTGGGGCCATGCCTGAGATGGGGGCCATGCCTGCGGACCTGCGTCGACAGCACAGCAGCGCGTGCGAGCAGCGGCTGACGTACCCCGAGCACGGGGCCACCCTGGACGGGCCGTTCCCCTCGGGGTACTCCCGGCTGCACCACCGCGTCCGCCTCGGGGAGGGCCGGGAGCTCTTCGAACGGGCCGGGGCGCACGTCCTGGGCTGGGCCGCGCAGCGCGGCTCCGGCTTCGATGTGTATCCCGGTGATCCGGCCGAGTCCGGGGAGACGGTGCTGATCACGATCCGCGTCCCCGGGCTGCGCTTCCCGCGTCTGGTGATCCCGTGCCGTGTCGTGTGGACGCTCCACGAGGAGCGCCGCGCCGGTTTCGCCTACGGGACGCTGTCCGGTCATCCGGAGTGCGGGGAGGAGTCGTTCACCGTCGTGCTCGACGCGGAGGACGCCGTGTGGTTCGAGGTGGCGGCGTTCTCCCGGCCGGGCACCTGGTACACCCGCTGGGGAGGCCCGCTGACCCGGCTGGTGCAGCACGCCGCCGCCAGGAGCTATCTGCGCGCGGTCGTGGCCGCGGTGAACAGCCGCTGACCGGCGCGGCTCCCGGCTCCTGATCCCGCACGGCCCCGGCTCCTGATAGGGCGGGCGCCGCGCCGGGCAGGCATCGGGCATGACCGTTCTCGTCGGCACGTCCGGCTGGCAGTACCGGGACTGGCGCGACGTCCTGTACCCGCCCGGTCTGCCGCAGCGGCTGTGGCTGGAGGAGTACGCCCGGCGGTTCGCGACGGTCGAGAGCAACAGCGCCTTCTACCGGCTGCCGGCCGAGGACACCTTCGCCGCCTGGCGGGACCGGACCCCGCAGGGGTTCGTCATGGCCGTCAAGGCGAGCCGCTATCTGACCCACGTCAAGCGGCTGCGCGACCCCGAGGAGCCGGTGCGGCGGCTGATGGAGCACGCCGCGGGGCTCGGTCCGCGGCTGGGCCCGGTGCTGCTCCAACTGCCGCCCACGCTGCGGGCGGACGCCGGGGCGCTGGACGCCTGTCTGGGCTGCTTCCCGGGCGGCACCCGGGTGGCGGTCGAGCCGCGGCACCCGTCGTGGTGGACGGCGGAGGTCCGCCGGATCCTGGAGCGGCACGGCGCCGCGCTGTGCTGGGCGGACCGCGAGTCCCGGCCGGTGACACCGCTCTGGCGCACCACGGGGTGGGGCTATCTGCGCCTGCACGGGGGCCGTGCCGAGCCGTGGCCGCGCTACGGACGGCAGGCGCTGGCGGCCTGGGGGCGGCGGATCTCCGACACCTGGCCCGCGGACGCCGATGTCTTCGTCTACTTCAACAACGACACGGACGGTGCCGCCGTCCGGGACGCGGTGACCTTCGCCGCGGCGGCGTCCCGGCACGGCTGCGCGGTCAGCCGGACGCCGCCGCGGGCCCTCTCCCGGGCACCGTCCGGGCGCGGCTCCGCGCACTGATCGCGGGCGCGGGATATACCTGCGGTCGTACGGGGCCGAGGACGCTCCGCCGGACGCGGCACGCGGTCCGGGCGCACCCGCCCCGGTGCCGTCCGCCCGACCCGCGGGGCCCACGGCGCGCCCCTGTGGCGTGGGTGACGTCCGGGGCACACGGGCTCAGCCGTACCGGACGGACGGCACCGGGGGCGGCCGGGTGCCGGGCGCAGCCGGGTCTCGCCGGGCTCGGACGGGCGCCGGGACGCCGGGCACGGGACGCCGGCCGCCGGGTTCCGCCAGTAGCCCTCGAAGGGGCTGCGGCCGCGGTTGACCAGTTCGCCGATCGCCGCGTCGCCGTTCAGCAGCCGCCCGGAC